>JBKPMQ010000255.1:0-10144 GCA_046732235.1 Actinomycetota bacterium | reverse complement strand
ACCAAGACCGCCGTTGCCGCCGACGCGGAGCCTGCGCCCGAGCCGGCCGCCGTGCCGGCCGAGGCGGCCGATGGGGAAGGCGAGCGCAAGCGCGGCCTGCTGGGGAAGATCCTGGGTACCTGAGCGTTCCGGGGCTCTGGTACCATTCCGCGGCTCATGTATGCGGTGATCAAGATCGGCGGCAAGCAGTACCGGGTCGAGGAGGGCCAGAAGCTCCTCGTCGACCGGCAGCCGCATGCCGCGGGCAAGGCGTTCACGCCCGATGTGCTGATGACGGGCGGCGAGGAGGTCGTCACCGACCGCTCGAAGCTCGAGGGCGCCGTCTCGGTGCAGGTCGTCGAGCACCTGCGCGGCGAAAAGATCAAGGTGTTCAAGTTCAAGCCGAAGCGCGGTTACCGCAGGACGCGCGGACACCGCTCGGAGCTGACCCGGATCTCGGTCGAGTCGATAGGCGGCTCGGCCAAGCCGAAGCGGGCGCCCGCCCGCAAGGCGGAGCCGGAGAAGGCCGAGGCCACGCCCGCCGCGGAGAAGCCGAAGCCCAAGCCGAAGGCGACCGCCAAGCCGCGCGCGGCGGCGAAGCCGGAGGCCGACGCCGCCGAGAAGCCGGCTCCCAGGCCGCGGCGCACGAGGGCGAAGAAGGAGGACGCGGCAGATGGCGCATAAGAAGGGGCTCGGATCCTCGAAGAACGGCCGCGACTCGGCCGCGCAGCGGCTGGGCGTGAAGGTGTTCGCCGGCCAGAGGGTGACGGCGGGGTCGATCATCGTCCGCCAGCGCGGCACGCGCTTCTATCCCGGGGCCGGGGCCGGCCTCGGCGGCGACGACACGCTGTTTGCCACGGTCGACGGCACCGTCGAGTTCGCGCAGCGGAAGGGCCGCCGCTACATCAGCGTGCAGGCCGCCGACCCGGCTGCCTGAGGCGGCGCGGCTGGCGGTGTTCGCCGACCGCGCCAACGTGTTCATCCAGGGCGGCCGCGGCGGGGACGGCTGCATCAGCTTCCGGCGGGAGAAGTTCGTGCCGAAGGGCGGTCCCGACGGAGGTGACGGCGGCGACGGCGGCGACGTCGTGCTGGTCGCCGATCCCGACCTGCGCGATCTGTCCCGCTTCAAGCAGGCCGCCCACTTCCGCGCGCAGCGAGGCACCCACGGCCGCGGCGCCGGCAAGCATGGCCGCCGCGGCGAGGCATTGGAGATCGGCGTGCCCGTCGGCACGCAGGTGCGTGTACGCGAGACCGAGGAGCTCCTGGCCGACCTGGCCCACCCCGGCGCGTCGGTCACGGTCGCCCGCGGCGGCGCCGGCGGGGCCGGCAACCGCCACTACGCCACCGCCCGCCGGAGGGCGCCGGAGACGGCGCAGGTGGGCGAGCCGGGCGACGAGCTGTGGCTGGAGCTGCGCCTGAAGCTGGTCGCGGACGCGGCCCTGCTCGGCTTTCCCAACGCGGGCAAGTCGTCGCTGCTGCGCCGGATCTCCAATGCCCGCCCGCGCGTCGCCGACTACCCGTTCACGACGGTCGAGCCGGTGCTGGGGACGGTGGAGTCCGAGGACGGGCGCCAGCTGACCGTGGCGGACGTCCCCGGGCTGCTCGAGGGCGCGAGCACGGGCGTCGGCCTCGGCCACGAGTTCCTGGCCCATCTCGAGCGGGCGCGGCTGCTGATCCATCTGGTCGAGGCGGCCGGGGACGCGGAGGATCTCGCCGGCCGGCGTGCGGCGATCGACCGGGAGCTGCGCCTCCACGGCGGCGGGCTGGCGGAGCGGCCCCAGCTGGTCGTGCTCTCCAAGGTGGACCTGCTCGATGACGGCGAGAGGCGGGCCGCCATGGGTGCGGCGGGTGCGGCGCTCGCCTGCTCGTCCGCGACCGGCGAGGGGATCGGCGAGCTCCGCGACGCGCTCTTCGCCGCCCTCCCGGCCGAGGCACCCGCCGGCCCGGCGGCCGAGCCGGAGCTGGCCGACTACCTCGTCTACCGGCCGGCGCCTCCGGCCCGGCGGCGGTTCCGGATCCTGCGCGACGCGGGAACCCTGCGCGTCGCCGGGCGCGAGCTCGAGCGGCGCGTCGACGACCTCGACCCCGACGACCGAAACGACGTGGCGGCGCTCGCCGACGAGCTCGAGCGGCTCGGCGTCGAGCCGGCCCTGCGGGCCGCGGGCGCCCGTCCCGGCGACGACATCCTCGTAGGGGCGCACCGGTTCACGTTCCGGCCGAAGAGGGAGGAATGACGCGGATCGGCGTGTTCGGCGGGCAGTTCGACCCGCCCCACAACGGCCATCTCGCCGTCGTGCGGGCGGCCCGGGACCAGCTGGGGCTCGACCGGGTGCTGATCGTGCCGAGCGCCCGGCCACCGCACCGGCCCGCGTCGGCGACGCCCGCCGAGACGCGCTACCGGCTCGCCCAGGCGGCCTTCGACGGCGAGCCCCGGGTGGAGGTGAGCCGGATCGAGCTTGACCGCGACGGGCCGGGCTACACGGTCGAGACGCTCGAGGAGCTGGCCGGCCCCGGCCGCGAGCTCTACCTGATCGTCGGAGCCGATCAGCGGGCGGCGATGGAGTCGTGGCACCGGCCCGACCGCGTGCGGGAGCTGGCCCGGGTGGCGGTCGCCGGCCGGAGCGGGGCGTCGCCCGTCGACGGGGCCGAACGGCTGGTCATGGAGCCGGTCGACGTGTCGTCCTCGGCCGTCCGGCGCACGATCGGAGAGGGCGGGGACGTGCGCGCGATGGTGCCCGCGACGGTGGCGGAAGCCATCGCGCGCGAAGGCTTGTACCTCCAGACCCCGTGCTAGGCTGGACCCTGGTCGACATGGGGATCCACGCCTGACAGATACCACCCAGCTCGCGCATCGCATCGCCGCCCTGGCGGCGGAGAAGCTCGCCACCGACATCGTGATCCTGGACATGCGCGACGTGGTCAGCTACACCGACCATTTCGTGATCTGCTCCGGACGGAACCCCAGGCAGGCGCAGGCGATCGCCGACCAGATCGCGGAAACGCTGAAGCGCGACCGGCTGATGCCGCGGCGGGTGGAGGGCCATCGTCATGGCGACTGGATCCTCCTGGATTACCTCGACGTGGTCGTGCACGTGTTCACGCCCGAGGCGCGGTCGTTCTACCGGCTCGAGGCGCTCTGGGGCCAGGTGCCGAGCGAGACGTACGCGGCCGGGTAGCCGCCGGTGGAGCAGGAGCGGCAGTTCACCCTGGAGGAGGCGCAGCAGCTCCTCGATGGGGAGCTGCGCGCGCTGGCCGAGCGGATGGTCGAGGAGCGCGCGAAGAGCCGTGACCTCGAGTCGCGCTGGCGCAAGCTGGTGATCGCGATCGGGTCGAATGGCGGCAACATGGAGCGGCCCGAGGTGCGCGATCTCCGGGCCGCCGTCGAGGCGTCGCACGCCGAGCTGCAGGAGATCCTGACGCGGTTCACCGAGGAGGGCGTCCAGGTGAAGGACATGGACCGGGGGCTGATCGACTTCCCGGCCTTGATCGAGGGTCAGGACGCGCTGCTGTGCTGGCACGTGGGCGAGGAGCGGATCGCGTTCTGGCACACCCCGGAGGACGGGTTCGCCGGCCGGAAGCCGATCGAGTGAGCGCCGGGCAGCACCTGAACGCGGCGCTCGCTGCGGAGGGCGACGCATACCGGGCGCTCCTCGCCGGCGAGGACGCCGGCCCGGCGCTTCTGCGGGCCCGTGACGCCTATCTGGCATCGCACGCCGAGACCGGGCCGCGGAGCTGGGGGCGGTTGCTGGGGGCGCTGAAGATGGCGATCCTGGCCGGAGACGGCGCCGAGGCGATCGCGCGCCGGGGCGTCGCCGAGACCCGAGATGCGGACTCGCCCGCCTCCGCGTACGTGCGGGCGCTGGCACAGGTGACGCTCGGGGAGGTGCCCGACGCCGACGAGATGGTTGCGGCGGGCGACGCGTTCGCGCGCACCGGCCGGGCGCTGGCGGCGCTCGGCGCGGGGGATCGACAGGCCTACGCCGCCGCCCTGGCCGAGATCATGGCCGACTTCGAGGCCCGCGACCAGCATCTCTCCGGCGTCGCGATCGCCGACACGGCGGTCGTCCTGGAGCGGCTCGCCGAGCCGCGCGGGATGGCCGTGCGGCCCGGCGGGCCGCTGGTGCCGCGCTGAGCGGGGGTATACTCCGGCCCGATCTGGGGCTATAGCTCAGCTGGGAGAGCGCCACGCTGGCAGCGTGGAGGTCACGGGTTCGAGCCCCGTTAGCTCCATCTCGGATCGCCGTTTAATTGCCGGCGAGGGCACACGGGGCCTGGCCCCGTCTGGCGGGACCGCCCGCCTACACTCCTGCGCGACATGGACCGGCGGGCGGAGTACGAGCGGCTCGGGGTGACGCCGACGCCGGACGACGGGACGCGGCTGAGCCCGGACACCGCCTGGGACGAGTCTTCCCGCCCGCACCGGCCGGCGTCGGATCCGGACGTCGAGTACACGCGCCGCGGCCGGCTCGTCGGCCAGCACCTCCTCGACGTGCACGACATGCTCCGGCGCGAGCTCGACGAGCTGCGCCGAGTGCTCGCCGAGGTGCGCGACGGCGCCCGCACCGCCGGCGAGGCCCGGTCGGCGCTGAACGAGACGGCGCTGCGCCAGAACGACTGGGCCGTGGGTGCGTTCTGCGCACGTTACTGCGGGATCGTGACCCAGCATCACGGCCTCGAGGACAACGCCATCTTCCCCCACCTGGTGCGGAGCGAGGCATCGCTCGGCCCGGTCGTCGACCGCCTGCGCGAGGAGCACCTCGCGATCCACGACGCCGTCCAGGCGGTCGACCGCGCGCTCGTCTCCCACATCAACCGGCCCGAGAGCCACGACGGCATCCAGGCGGCCATCGACTTCCTGACCGACGCCCTGCGCTCGCACCTCTCCTACGAGGAGCACGAGATCGTCGAGCCGCTCGCGCGGCACGGCTTCTACCCGGGGCAGGTCAGGTGATCCCATCCGCCGCCGGACGGCCGCGGCAAGGTGCTAGCGTCGCCACCGTGCGCGTCGAGCAGGTGGACTTCATCACGATCCCGACGCGGGACCTCGCCCGGGCGATCGCCTGGTACCGCGACGTTCTCGGGCTGCCCGAGAGCGCCGTGTCGGAAGTCGAGCTGGAGGCGCCGAACGTCACGTTGAGCTTCTGGCAGCCGGAAGAGGACGACCTGCCGTTCGTCGCGGACATCGCCGGGTTTGCTGTCCGGGTGGCGGATGTGGCCGAGGCGCGGGCCGAGCTCGAAGCGAAGGGCGTCGAGTTCGTCGCGGAGACGTGGGACTCGGGCGTCTGCCACTTCGCGGCCTGCCGCGACCCCGACGGGAACACCGTGATCCTTCATCGCCGCTACGCGCCGCGAACCCCGCGCGCGTGAGCCGGGACGCGCGGCGGCTACGCAGCCGCGGCGAGGGCGGCGTATGCGTACGGGTGGTTGAACGCGTTCAGCGCCTGGTCGCGCGCGACCGGGATCTCGAAGCAGGCCTCCGTATCGCGCTCGATGACCCGCACCGAGACCGCGTCGCTGACGGGATTCCAGAGCAGCGTGACCTCGACGCCGTCGGCGCTGCGGTGGGCGAGCTCGCGCCGGCCCGTCTCGATTGTCGTCACATCTGCCATCTCCGCTCCTCCGGGAGTCGTGGCCTACATCAAGTACGACTCCCGGAGGCGCGCGGATTCAGCGGTCAGTCGGGCGGCAGCTCGCGGTAGACGAGGTCGACGTCCACGCCGGAGCCCTTCCGCCACACGCGGGCCCCGTAGTAGACGATCAGCCCGAACGCGGCCGTCGCGAGCATGAAGGCGGGCACGTACCAGCGGTGGCTCGAGTCGCCCGAGAGCGCCAGGGCCGGGTACTTGAGCGTGTCGAAGACCAGGAACGCCATCGCCAGGAACGAGAGCGGCGCGACGATCTTGAGCAGCGGGATGCCGCCGACGCTCACGTTCGCGGGCGACGCGTCGTACAGGTCGGGGCGCCGGTCGGGGAAGACGAACGCCGCGACGCAGACGATCCACACGCAGACGACGCCCGCCAGCACGCCCAGCGCGAGCCACGTCTGGAACGTCGTCTTCTCGACGCTCCAGAGCAGCATCACCGTCACGATGCCCATCACGAGCAGGATCGCCGGCACCGGCGAGTGGGCGCGCTCGTTCACCTCGGCGAACTTCTCGGGCAGGAGGCGGTCGAAGGCCCACGCGAACACAGTTCGCACGGGCATGAACGTGTTGCCGACCATCGCCGGGAGGCTCCAGAAGGCGAACGACGCCACGATCACGACGGTGAGGAAGTCGTTGTTGAAGACCAGCGACGCGATGAAGTGGTACCAGGGGCCGGTCGGGATCGTGTAGTCGGCGGGGGCCGCGTTCACGCCCGCCATGAACGAGTAGCCGGCGACCTTGTAGATCAGGAGGACGCCGATGATGAGGAAGACGACGTCCCAGATCAGGGCGCCGAACATGATGCCCATCTGGCGGTTGCGGTTCGCCGCGCTCTTCAGCTCGCCGGCGAGGTAGACGCTCCACCAGTTCCACATCATGAAGGTCATGATCACGAAGACGGCCGGGAGCGTCGCGCTCCACTCGCCCGGGTGCCCGGAGGTGGCGGGCGCCGCGGCGACGATCTTGTGGAAGACGTCGCCGTTGCCGCCGAACTTGTGCGCGAGGTCGTTGAAGTGGTCCTGCAGCGATGACGAGCTGCCGAACAGGAAGACCACGAAGGCGATGAACGTCCCGATCGACGCGATCGCCCAGAAGGTGTTCTGCCACCGGAAGACGGCCTTCGTGCCGGCGATCAGGATCACCGTCATGAGCGCGATCATCGCGAGCGCCCCGAAGAAGATCCACCACTTGTGGGTCTGGAAGTTGTTCCCCCACCGGATCAGATCGGGCTTGTCGAAGATGACGCCGAGGGTGGACAGGATCGGCCCGAGCCCGAACACCGGGAAGTAGCGGGCCCAGAACGTCGCTCCGATCAGCGCCGAGAACGCGGCGCCGAAGTTCGACACCACGGCAAGCGGAGGCGACAGGATCCGGCTCACCCAGACGTAGTCGCCTCCCGTCCGTGGCATGCTGGCCGCGAGCAACGACATCATGATGAGGACCGGGATGTTCAGGACGAAGGCGATCAGGGTCGCCGTGATCAGGTCGCTGCCCGGGAACGCGGCCAGCGCGAAGAACACGCCCCAGGCCAGCGTGGCGCCGACCGGGGCGGAGAAGACGGCGTTGAAGATGGCGGCGTCGATGGCCGACGCCTCGCGCACGAGACCCGTGCTCCGCCGCACGAACAGCTGCTGGGTCGGCGCCCCGTCGCTCGTCTCGCTCATTCGTCCCCTCCCTGCTGGCACGTTGTCCGGACGGTGTATATAACAAGATCGCACATCGAAGGCAAGTGAGTGCTGTGGGGGAACAGGTGTCTGAGGGGAAAGTGCACGCAACAGGACATGTTCCCGTGTCATCTCGTGTGTCCGATCCGGAGCGGCGGCCGTGAGCATGCCCGCCGTCGACCGGCGACACCGCATCCTCGAGCGCGTCGCCGAGGAGCAGACGATCCACATCCGCGAGCTCGCGGCCGACCTGGACGTCTCGGAGATGACGATCCGGCGCGACATCACCCGCCTCGAGCGCGACGGCTTCCTGCGCCGCACCTACGGCGGTGCGACCGCGCACGTCACACGGTCGCTCGAGCTCGCCTTCAACGCCCGCGCCCTCCAGAGCGCGTCGGCGAAGCGCCTGATCGGGATGACGGCGGCGCCGCTCGTCGCCGGCGCCTCGACGCTCTTCGTCGGCACGGGGACCACCGCGGAGCAGCTGGCCCTCTACCTGCCCGCGCGCGACGACGTCACCGTGGTCACCAACTCGCTCCCCGTGGCCAGCCTGCTCGGTACCCGGCCCGGCCGGGTGGTCATCCTGGGCGGCGGCGTGCGCCGCCACGAGCTCTGCTGTGTCGGCCCGGTCGCCGGGGCGACCGTGCGCCGCTACCACGCCGACGTCGCCGTGCTCGGAGCCGCCGGGCTCTCGGCCCGCACCGGCGTGATGGAGCTCGACGACGAGACCGCCGAGGTGCACCGGCTGATGGCCGAGCACGCCGACACCGTGATCGCCGTCGTCGACGGGTCGAAGCTGGGCGAGACCGCCCCGGCGGCAGTCCTGCCGGCCGAGGCGGTGACCACGCTCGTCACGGACGCGTCCGCGCCGGACGCCGAGGCGGACGCGCTACGGGAGCGCGGTGTGAACGTGATCTTCGCCAGACCGCAGGGAGGGAGCTGAATGGACGCGCTCACGCGCATCTTCGGGATCGAGAAGCCGCTGATCGCGATGTGCCACCTCGGTGGCCTGCCGGGACGGCCGCGCCACGATGTCGCCGGCGGGATCGACGCCGTGGTGGAGGCGCTGCGAGCCGACGTGGACGCGCTCCAGGACGCCGGCGTCGACGGCCTGCTCTTCTGCAACGAGAACGACCTGCCGTACCTGACGCGGGTCGGCACCGAGGTGGCGACGGCGATGACGGCTGCGGTCACCGCGCTCCGGCCCGAGATCCGGCTTCCGTTCGGCGTCGACCTGCTGTGGGACCCGTTCGCGTCGATCGCCGTCGCCCGCGCGACCGGGGCGGCGTTCGTGCGCGAGGTGTTCACCGGGGTGTTCGACAGCGACATGGGCCTGCTCGCCCCCGACCTCGGCCAGCTCTCCGGCTACCGGCACGCGATCGGCGCCGACGACGTCGCCCTGTTCGGGAACATCACCCCGGAGTTCAGCCGGTCGGTCGCCGGACGGAGCGTCGCCGAGCGCGCCCGCGGCGCCGAGTACCTCGGCATCGACGCGCTCCTGATCAGCGGCCAGGCGGCCGGCGTCGGCGCCGAGATGGCCGACCTGCGCGAGGCCAAGGAGGCGGTCGGCCGTATACCCGTGCTCGCCAACACCGGCGTCAACCACGACACGGTGAGCCAGGTGCTCGCCCTCGTGGACGGGGCGATCGTCGGCACGAGCCTCAAGGTGGGCGGCGACACCTGGAACCCGGTCGACCGCGACCGCGCCGCGCGGATGGTCGAGCTGGTCGCAGCCGCCCGCGAAGGGACACGAGCCGCGTAGCTCATGGCCCGGAAGATCAAGCTCTTCTTCGCCACGGACGTGCACGGCTCGGAGCAGTGCTTCCGCAAGTTCCTGAACGCGGGAGCCGCCTACGGGCCGGACGTGATGGTGCTCGGCGGCGACGTCGCCGGCAAGGCGGTGCAGGCGATCGTGGCGGCCGGGGAGAACAGGTACCGGTTCACCTTCCGCGGCACCGAGTACGACCTACCCGACGGCGACGAGCTGCGCCGGGTCGAGCGGCTGATCTCCGACAACGGCTACTACCCGTGGCGGTCGGCGCCCGGCGAGCTGGACGCGAAGATGGCGGACGGGACGGTCGATGGGCTGCTCCTCGACCTGATGCGGGAGCGGCTCGCGGCCTGGATGGCGCTTGCGGACGAGCGCCTGCGCCCGCAGGGCATGCCCGCGTTCTGGATGCTCGGGAACGACGATCCGCCCCAGCTCGAGCCGCTGCTCGAGACCGCGCCGTGGGGCACGCACGTCGACGACCGCGTCGTCGACCTCGGCGACGGCCACGCGCTCGTCTCGCTCGGCTTCGCCAACCCGACCCCCTGGAACACCGAGCGCGAGCTGCCCGAGGAAGAGCTGGGCGCGCGCCTCGACGCCCTCTTCGCCCAGGTCGAGGAGCCCCGCCGTGCCGTCCTGAACGCCCACGTCCCGCCGTACATGAGCGGCCTCGACGAGGCGCCCGTGCTCGACGAGGGCCTGCGCGTGCAGACCGCCGCCGGACAGGTCAAGATGGGTGCCGTGGGGAGCACCGCCGTCCGCGACGCGATCGAGCGCCACCGGCCCATGGCCAGCCTGCACGGCCACGTGCACGAGTCGGCCGGGTTCCGCCGCATCGGCAAGACGCTCGCCGTGAACCCGGGCAGCGACTACGGCACCGGCGCGCTGAACGGCGCGCTGCTCGTCCTCGACGGCGACAGGGTGCGGGCGCACCAGCTCGTGCGCGGATGAGCGCCGGCGGGCCGCTCCTGGCCGCCGTCGACGTCGGTACGACCGGCGCGCGGGCCGCGGCGATCGACCTCTCCGGGACAGTCGTGGCCGAGGCGCGCCGGCCCTACCGCACGCGCGCCCCGCAGCCGGGGTGGGCC
>JBKPMQ010000254.1:0-9469 GCA_046732235.1 Actinomycetota bacterium | reverse complement strand
GCCAGCCCCTCACCTACACCGGCCGCCCACGTGACCTGAACCCGGCGGGCTGGCCGCAACCGATGCCGCTTGCCACCTCGGCAAGTGTGCGCAGACCCGCGCCCGTGAGCGCCCGTGCCACCTGGCCCGGCGTGGCCGGGGCCGGGCAACTGCGGCCGACCCCGCTTCGGCGGAACGCGCCGCGAGGCGGTTCGGGGCCGCTCCACCGGGCCGGCTGAACCGGCCCGTGCCGATGTTCTTCGTCCTCGAGCGCCGGAGGGGCCCCGAATGGGACCCCTCCCAGCCGCTCGAGGCGCAGTCCGGGTGGGACGAGCACGCCGCCTTCATGGACGGGCTCGTCGACGCCGGGTTCATCGCCCTCGGCGGCCCGCTGAGCGACGAGCACCGCGTCATCCTCGCGATCGAGGCCGCATCCGAGGACGAGGTCAGGAGCACGCTGGCGCGAGACCCGTGGCACGGGTCGCACCTCGTGGTCGAGTCGGTCGATCCCTGGACGATCCGGCTCGACGGCCGGGGTCGCTAGCTCGTCTTCGCCTTCTCCTGGGCGGACTGGCCGATCCAGGGCATCATCGCCCGCAGCTCGGCGCCCACCTGCTCGATCTGGTGCTCGGCCGCGCGGCGGCGGAGCGCCTTGAACTGCGGCCGGCCGGCCGCCTCCTCGGCGATGATGTCGCGGGCGAAGCGGCCCTCCTGAATGTCGCGCAGGAGGCCGCGCATCTGCTCGCGGACGTGCTCGTCGATGACGACGGGGCCGCGGGTCAGGTCGCCGTACTCGGCCGTGTCCGAGATCGAGTAGCGCATCCCCGCCAGGCCGCCCTCCCAGATCAGGTCCACGATCAGCTTCAGCTCGTGGAGGCACTCGAAGTAGGCGATCTCGGGCTGGTAGCCGGCCTCGACGAGGGTCTCGAACCCGGTCTGGATCAGGCGGGTGACGCCGCCGCACAGGACGGCCTGCTCGCCGAAGAGGTCGGTCTCGGTCTCCTCCTCGAAGGTCGTCTCGATCAGGCCGCCGCGGGCGCAGCCGATCCCGTGGCCGTAGGCGAGGGCGAGCTGCCTCGCCGAGCCGCTCGCGTCCTGGTGGACGGCGACCAGGCCGGGGACGCCGATCCCCTGCGTGTACTGACGGCGAACGAGGTGGCCCGGGCCCTTGGGTGCGATCATGGCCACGTCGATGTCGGCCGCCGGGGCGATCTGGCCGAAGTGGATCGTGAACCCGTGCGCGAACATGAGCATCGACCCGGGGCGCAGGTGGGGGGCGATCTCGTCGCGGAAGAGGCCGGCCTGGATGTGGTCCGGCACGAGCACCATGACGATGTCGGCCTGCGCGGTCGCCTCGGCCACCGTCGCGACGGCCAGGCCGTCGTCCGAGGCCGCCTTCCATGCCCGCGAGTCGGGGCGGGCGCCGACGACGACGGTGTTGCCGCTGTCGTGGTGGTTCAGCGCATGGGCGTGGCCCTGGCTGCCGTAGCCGATGATGGCGATCGTCTTGCCGCCGAGGGCGCCGGGATCGCAGTCGGACTCGTAGTAGATCGTGCTCATGCAACCACCCTTATTCGTCGTCGTTGTCCCAGCCCGCCGTCGCGGTCGAGGGCGATCCTGCCGGTGCGCACCAGCTCGCGGATGCCGTACGGGCGCAGGAGCTCCTCGAGCGCCTGAAGCCTATCCGGCGGGCCCACGCAGGCGAACGTGATCGCCTCGGGGCCGACGTCCACGACCCGCGACTCGAACACCTCCGCCAGGCTGATGATCTCGGGCCGGCGCTCCGGTGTCGACGTGACCTTGATCATCAGCAGCTCGAGCTCGACGGCCGTCGGGCCGAGCTCGGACACCTTCAGCACGTCGACCAGCTTGTAGAGCTGCTTCGTGACCTGTTCGACGGAGTGCTGCGAGCAGTCGACCCGGATCGTGATGCGGCTGCGGCTCGCGTCCTCCGTGGGCCCGACCGCGAGCGACTCGATGTTGAAGCCGCGGCGGGCGAACAGCCCGGCGCAGCGCGTCAGCACGCCCGGCCGGTTCTGCACGAGCACGCTCAGCGTATGAACCGTCATGTGAGCTCCCAACCGGGGCCAGGCCCCGCCTGGGGGGCCTGGCCCCGAGCAGTCCGGCTCATACGCCCTCCTCCACCCATTGATTCCACGTGGGGGAACCCATGGTTTCCCCACGAGCCCCCTCCTTACGCTCGCCGGGGCGCCATTCGTGGGCCGTCATACGCCCTCCTCCACCCATTGATTGTCCTCCTCGGCCCATTCGACGTCGATGATGTCGGTCGCCGAGCCGCCCGCGGGCACCATCGGGTAGACCTTCTCCTCGTGGTCGACGCGGGCGTCGATCACCGCCGGCCCGCCGCAGGCGAGCGCCGCCCGGATGGCGTCGTCGACCTCGTCCTCGCTCTCGCAGCGGAAGGCGGAGACGCCGAAGCTCTCCGCCAGCCGCACGTAGTCGGGCAGGTCGACGGTGAGGTTGGTCTCGGAGAAGCGCTCCGAGTGGAACAGCTCCTGCCACTGGCGCACCATCCCCAGCCAGCCGTTGTTCACTACCACGTGGATGGCGGAGATGCCGTACATCCGGGCCGTGGCCAGCTCCTGCATCGTCATCTGGAAGCAGCCGTCGCCGTCGATGTTGATCACGATGGCGTCGGGACGGGCCACCTTGGCGCCGAGCGCGGCGGGGACGCCGAAGCCCATCGTGCCCAGGCCACCTGACGTGATCCAGCGTCGCGGCCGGTCGATCCGGAGGTACTGCGCGGCCCACATCTGGTGCTGGCCCACGCCCGTCGTCCAGATGACGTCCTCGCCGGCGGTCAGCTCGCGCAGGCGCTCGATCACGTACTCCGGCTTGAGCGTGCCCGCCCGCCGGTAGCGGAACGGGTGGTCGCGGCGCCATCCCTGCGCGGTCTCGAGCCATTCGACCGCCCGCGGCGGGCCGCCGTTCGTGCGCGACTCGAGCGCGTCCGCCAGCTTCGGCACGACCAGGTCGATCGTGCCCACGATGGGTACCTGGGCGGCCCGGTTCTTGTCGATCTCGGCCGGGTCGACGTCGATGTGCACGACCTTCGCGCCCGGCGCGAACGAGTCCAGCTTGCCGGTGACGCGGTCGTCGAAGCGCGACCCGCACGCGACCAGCAGATCGGCCCGGTTGAGCGCCCAGTTGGCCGCCTTGGAGCCGTGCATCCCGGGCAGGCCCAGGCACAGCGGGTGCGAGTCGGGAAAGACGCCCTTCGCCATCAGCGTGGTCACGACGGGCATCTGGACGGTCTCGGCCACCCGGATCAGCTGGGCCGGGTCGACGTCCGACGTGACCGCGCCGCCGCCCACGTAGAACACCGGCCGCTCGGCGGCCAGGATCGCCTCGGCCGCGGTGATGATCTGCTTGGGATGGCCGTGCCGGGACGGCTTGTAGCCGGGCATGTCGGTCTGGCGCGGGTACGAGAACTCGAACGTCGCGAGCTGGACGTCCTTGGGGATGTCGATCAGCACCGGGCCGGGGCGGCCGGAGCGGGCGACGTGGAACGCCTCCTTGAAGGCGCGCGGCAGCTCCGACACGTCCTTGACGAGCCAGGAGTGCTTCACGACCGGCATGGTGATCCCCTGGATGTCCGCCTCCTGGAAGGCGTCCGTGCCGATCAGGTGCGTCGGCACCTGGCCGGTGATGCACACGATCGGCGTGGAGTCCAGGTACGCGTCGGCGATCGGCGTCACCAGGTTGGTGGCGCCGGGGCCGGACGTTGCGATCGCGACGCCGACCTTCCCGGTCGCGCGGGCGTAGCCCTGGGCCATGTGCCCGGCGCCCTGCTCATGGCGCACCAGGTAGTGGCGGATGGTGTGCTCGTGCGCCGCCCAGGCGTCGTAGAGCGGCAGGATCGCGCCGCCGGGCAGGCCGAACACGTCGGTCACGCCCTCGGCCTCGAGGCAGCGGATGATCGCCTCCGCGCCGGTCATGCGGGTGTTATCCACGGGCCACCAGCCTCCGCTCAAAAGGGTGCTCGGCGAACTCGGCGCCCGCGGTCGAGCTGTGTCCCAGCGCGTTGCAGACGGCCTGGCCGACCTCCCAGGTGGCGTACACGCGCCCGCCGGAGACCTGGTCGGAGGTGGCGATGCCGTCCGCGATCACGGAGTCCACCGCCGCCGTGATGGCCCGGCCGATGTCCCGCCGGTTGAGGCCGTGCGTGAACATCATCGCCACGGAGAGGATCATGGCGATCGGGTTCGCCTCGCTCTGGCCGGCGATGTCGGGCGCCGAGCCGTGCACGGGCTCGAAGATCCCCGGCGCCTCCGGGCCGAGCGACGCCGACGGGGCCATTCCCAGGCCGCCGCCGACGGCCGCGGCCAGGTCGGACAGGATGTCGCCGAACAGGTTCTCGGTCAGGATCACGTCGTAGCGCTGCGGCCGCGTGGCCAGGTTCATCGCGAACGAGTCGACCAGCTCGTGCGTGAGCTCGACGTCCGGGTACTCCGCCGCGTGCAGCTCGGAGACGACCTGTCGCCACAGCTTGGAGGTCGCGAGCACGTTCTGCTTGTCGACGGACACGACGCGGCTCGAGCGGCGCCGGGCCAGCCGGAACGCCCACCGCGCGACCCGCTCGATCTGGGGCCGCTCGTAGGTGCACATGTCCATGGCGCGGTCGGCCTCGAGCGTCTTGGCGCCGAAGTAGAGGCCGCCGGTGAGCTCGCGGACGACCATCAGGTCGATGTCGCCGTGCCGCACCGGGCGCAGGTTGGCGAAGGCGTCGAGCTCCTTGCGCAGGTCGAGCAGGCCCTGCTCGGGCCGGCGCGGCGACGCGTTCCAGCGCGGGCCGCCGACGGCGCCCAGAAGCACGGCGTCCGAGGCCTTGACCGCCGCCCGCACGTGCGACGGGAATGGGTCGTTGTGCCGGTCGATGGCCTCGCCGCCGAACGGCAGGTGCACCTGGCGGACGCGGATGCCGAAGAGCTCGGACACGGTCTCGATGACGCGGCCGGCCTCTGCCATCACCTCCGGGCCGATGCCGTCGCCCGCAAGGCAGGCGACGATGGGAGTGGGGCGAGTTTCGATCATCAGACTCCGATCAGCTCCTTGTCCTTCCCGGGCTCGATCGCCATCCGGGCGTGGGCGCATGCCCGCAGGTACGCCTCGGCCGATGCCTCGGTGATATCGGTTGATACTGCCTGGCCGGCGAACGTCCTGCCGCCGACCTCGACGACGACCCGGACCTCCCCCAGCGCGTCGGCGCCGCCGGTGACCGCGCCGATCGCGTACTCGACGAGCGTCACGGGCAGGTCGAGGAGGCTGGTGACGGCGCTGAACGCCGCGTCCACGGGCCCGTCGCCGGTGCCCTCGGCCGTCCGCTCGCCGCCGCCGTTCTGGATCGTGACCTCGGCTCGGGCCTCCTCGCCGGTCGCCGTCTGGATGGCGAGCCGGACGAGCCTGTACGGCTCCTCGCGGTCGCGCAGGGAGTCGGACGCGATCGCCTCGAGGTCGAGCGAGCTGATCTTGCCCTTGCGGTCGGCCAGCTCCTTGAAGCGGGCGAAGGCGCGCTTCAGGTCGTCGCCCTCGATGGTGAAGCCCAGATCGGCGAATGCCTGCCGCAGCGCGTGGCGGCCGGAGTGCTTGCCGAGCACGATGTCGGAGCCCTGCAGGCCGACCGACTCGGCGTCCATGATCTCGTATGTGCGCCGGTTGGCCAGCACCCCGTGCTGGTGGATGCCGGCCTCGTGGGCGAAGGCGTTGCGGCCCACGATCGCCTTGTTCGGCTGCACGACATAGCCCGTGAGGCGCGACACCAGCCGCGAGGTGCGGGTGATCTCCTCGGTGCGGACGTTCGTCGCCAGGCCGTAGCGAGGGGCGCGGGTCGCGAGCAGCATCACGATCTCCTCGAGCGAGGCGTTCCCGGCCCGCTCGCCGATCCCGTTGATGGTGGCCTCGACCTGGCGGGCGCCGGCGAGGACGCCGGCAAGCGAGTTGGCGACCGCGAGTCCCAGATCGTCGTGGCAGTGCACCGAGAGCACGACCCCGTCCACCTCGGGCACCCGCCCGCGCAGGCCGTTCAGGATCTCGATGTACTCCTCGGGGACGGTGTAGCCGACCGTGTCGGGGATGTTGATCGTGGTCGCCCCGGCGGCGATGGCCGTGCGGACGACCTCGGCCATGAACTCGGGGTCGCTGCGGGTCGCGTCCTCGCACGAGAACTCGACGTCGCCGCAGAAGGCCTTCGCCCGCCGCACCGCGCGGTCGGCCGCCGCGATGACGTCGGGGCGGGTCATCCGCAGCTTGTGCTCCATGTGGATGTCGGATGTGGCGATGAAGACGTGGATGCGCGGGTTGCGCGCGCCCTGCAGCGACTCGATGGCGGCGTCGACGTCCTCGTCGTTCGTGCGCGCGAGCGACGCGACGACGCAGTCGACGGCCTGGGCGACGGCGCGGATGCCCTCTCGCTCGCCCGGCGAGGAGATGGCGAACCCGGCCTCGATGATGTCCACGCCGAGCCGGTCGAGCTGGCGTGCGATCTCGATCTTCTCGGGAGCCGACAGCGCGATGCCGGGCGACTGCTCGCCGTCGCGGAGCGTGGTATCGAAGATGCGGACGGTGTCCGTGGGTGCTGCCATCAGCGGGATCCTCCTCAGCTGGGGGAGAGCGCAACTCTCCCGTCGGGACTCGGTTTCGTGTGCGCCGTGGGCCGGCGCGTAGGCCAAGTCGGTCGCCCTACCGGGCGAGAATGAGGAGAAGGCCGAGAAGGTTTCCAGAAACCGTTGAGCGCCCGACAGGACGCCCGCTCAACGGGGAGCGGGCAGAGATCCTCTCTGTGCAGGCGTAGCTCGGCATCGGTTCACAGCATAGGGGCCGAAACGCTGATCCGTCAAACGGGAAGCGGCGCACGGGTGGTGAAGCGTGCATAACCGTGCCAGGCACCGGATATTCACGCCGGCTGCATAAAAGGGGTCAGACCCCGTTTATTCATCGCTGCGCGGCGGTTGCGCTCGGGCGCGAACCGGCGCGCCATGAGCCCGTCGGCGCGGGCCGGATCGATGTCGGCGACGGCCACTCCGGGATGGCCGTAGGGCACCTGGGTGAGCAGGGCGCCGTCGGGGTCGATGACGCAGCTGGCCGAGCCCTGATCGGGCGCCGCGGCATTCGCCGCAGCGACGTAGACGGTGTTCTCGATCGCCCGGCACAGGACGGCCTTCTCGTTGTACGGGTTGGCCGGGTCGCACCAGCGCCCCGCGAGCGAGCCGTCGCCGGTGACGACGAAGTGCGGCACGAACACGACCTGGGCGCCGTCGAGCGCGGCAGCGCGGGCGATCTCGGGGTAGCGGAAGGCCTCGTGGCAGATGGCGACCGCGAACCGGATGCCGGCGGCGGCGAAGACCTGGCGTCCGCCCCCCGGGACGTAGTCGCGCTCCTCGGAGGGGTCGATCTGGGTCTTCGCCTGGACGCCCAGGCGGCTCCCGTCGGCGTCGACGACGACCGCCACGATCTCGCGCCCCGCGGCCGTCGGCCGCTCCGCCCCGACGATGGTGACGACGCCAGCCCGGCCGGCGGCCGCCGCGACGGCATCGACTGCGGCCTCGACCTGCTCGGCGCGGTAGTCCGGCACCTCCCGGAGCTGGGAGCGGTGCCCGGGCAGGCACGTCTCCGGCAGGCACAGCACCCGCGCTCCGAGGCGGCCTGCCTCCTCGACCGCGGCCACGGCGGCGGGCACGGCCTCCTCGAGGGTCGCCGTGAGCGGTGTCTGGCCGACGGCGACGCGGACGGTCACGCCGCCTGCACCTCTTCGCGCACCTCGACGCCGTAGCCGCGCAGGCGCTCGAACAGCGGGCCGAACGGCACCGACCGCTCGCTGGGGACGACGCCGCGCGCGTCGAGCTCGCCGCGGCAGATCATGGCCGCGACCACGGCGGGCGGGCAGGCGGTCGACGCGATGCCGCCCCCGAAGCCGAGCCCCTCCACAGCCCGGGTGACGCACTCGACGACCGCCGTCCCGGACGGTCCGTACGCCTCGATCCGGTGCACGCCGACCGTCCGCCGCGACGGCTCGGCCCGCGGCAGCCGCCGGAGCAGCTCGAGCAGCACGCGCCGGGGCACCACGGGGCTCCCGTCCACCTCGACCGCGTCGGTCGATGCCAGCCCGAGCTCTGCCAGGAGCCGCACCTTGGCCAGGAACGCCGGGTCGAGCGAGAGCTGGAAGCCGACGTCGCGGGCGCCGAAGCTCCCGGGGAACGTCGCCATCTCGGAGTGAATCGTGAACACGGTCTCGGCCGGGCCGACCGGATCGCCGAACCCGACCACGCCGGCCGGCGTCATCGGCTCGAGCATCCGCACCTCGCCGTTGCGGACGACCGGCGTCGGCATCGTCAGCTCGTCGAGGATCGTCTCGACGGCGTAGGGTGCGACGAGCGGCCCCGGCGGCGGGTCGGGATCGCGTCCGGAGGCGGCCACGACGATCCGCTCGACCTGCCCTCCGAGCAGCTCGACGGCGCGGGCCGCCATGACGTTCGTCTTGCCCGGCGTCGACCCCATCCCCAGCACGGCCAGCAGGCCGGCCTGGCGGAAGCGCTCGTCCAGGCCGAGCTGCTCGCGGGTGACATGGAAGAGGCCGCCCAGGTCGATGTAGTGCGTCCCCGCGGCCAGCGCCGCCTCCATCGCGGCGAGGTTGATGCGGTAGGCAGCGGTGTTCACGAGCACGGCGGCGCCCGAAAGCGCCCTCTGCGAGGCGGCGGCGTCGCGGATGTCGAGCGGCCCGCCGGTCGCCTTGCCGCCGCCGCGGGCGGCCGCCACCTCGGCGGCCCGCTCCCCGTCGACGTCCAGGCAGACGATCTCCGAGACCGCGTCCTCGCCCGCGAGCGTCGCGACGATGGCCGGGCCGATGATGCCCGCGGCGCCGACCACGCAGACGCGGCTCACGGCACGGGCTCCAGGTCCCGCCGCCCCTGCAGCTCGTGGGCCCGCAACGCCAGCCACAGCTCGAGCCGGTCGCGGGCGTCCGTGGGCTTTCGCCCCGTCAGCATCTCGATCTTGCGGATCCGGTAGCGCAGCGTGTGCCGGTGCACGCCCAGGGCGGCCGCGGCGTCGGCCCAGCGGCCGTTGGCCTCGATGTAGGCGGCGAGCGACTCGATCAGGGCCGAGCCGTAGCGGCCGTCGTGGGCGCGCAGCGGGCCCAGCATCGACTCGCAGTAGAGCTCGACGCCGCGCTCGTCGCCGAGCGAGAGCAGGAGCTGGATCGAGCCCAGGTCGCGGAAGGTGGCCACAGCGGGGGTCCCGTTGAACGGCTTGGCCTCGACGGCGTAGAGGGCCTCGTCGTAGCTCCGGGCCAGCTCACCGGGGTCGGTGCGGACACGGCCGACCCCGGCGGCCCCGGCGCCCGTCTCGCGCAGGGCGTCGGCGGCCGTCCGCTCCGCCTCGCCGTCGTCGCGGGCCTCGATCAGGACGGCCACGACCCCGTCGCGGACGCTGGCGGGGCCGAACCGCCCCGCCGCCTCGGCCAGCCGGGCCAGCC
>JBKPMQ010000253.1:0-6895 GCA_046732235.1 Actinomycetota bacterium | reverse complement strand
CCGAGATCTACACAGTCCGAGGATCGTCGGCAAGCGTCAGATGTGTATAAGAGACAGAGGCACCGGTCATGCATACGAGATCAGCTCGAGCAGCGTCCCGTCGGGGTCGCGGAAGTAGACGCTCTGGCCGTCGCCGCGGGCGCCGCCGCGGGCCACGGGCCCGAGCTCGATCTCGACGCCCCTGGCGGTGAGGTGCGCGACCGCTCCGGCGATCGGCCCGTCCCAGAGGAAGCAGAGGTCGCTATTCCCGGGCTGGACCGGGTCGCGGGCCACCGGCGAGGCGTCGACGCCCGGGCCGTGCACGTTCAGCTGCGCGCCGCCGAAGCGGTAGGCGTACCCGGCCCCGCGCGGGATAAGCTCGGCGCCGAGCACATCGCGGTAGAACGCGTTCGCGCGCTCCCAGTCGCTCACCGCGATCACGCAGTGGTCGAAGCGGATCTCAGCCATCGCGGCGGCGGATGGCGAGCAGTGAGAGCATCTCGTGGCAGACCGTCGCCGCCAGCCACGACGTGATCCCCGCCGGGTCGTACGCCGGCGCCACCTCGACGCAGTCGAAGGCGCGGAAGTCGATCCCCGTCAGCGCCCGCACGTACGCGAGCGCCTGCGCGCTCGTCGGACCGCCCACCTCGGGCGTGCCGGTGCCGGGTGCGAAGGCGGGGTCGACGAAGTCGATGTCGAACGAGAAGAACGCCGGCCGGTCGCCGACGCGGGCGCGCACGCGATCGCCGTACTCCTGCGGCGTCATCTCCGCCAGGCGCGGCCACGGGATCGCCTCGTACCCGAGCCGCCCCGGCTCGGCCTCGTCCGAGGCGCCGTAGAGGGTGCCGCGCATGCCCGCCTGCACCGATGCGGCGGTGTCGATCAGGCCCTCCTCGGCCGCACGCCGGAAGATCGTGCCGTGGAAGTAGCGCGCGCCGTAGTACGCGTCCCACACGTCGGCGTGCGCGTCCAGGTGCACGAGCGCGAGCTGCCCGTGCACCGCTGCGGCCGCCCGCAGCTCGGCCAGCACCATCGAGTGATCCCCACCGATGCAGATCGGCGTCACCCCCGCGTTGTGCACCGGGTCGAGGAACGCCCGGATCCGGGCCAGCGTCTCCTCGTGGTACCCGGGCACCGTCGGGGAGTCGCCGAAGTCGATCATCGACAGGTGCTCGGTGACGTCGACGCCGAGCACCGGGTTGTACGGGCGCAGGAGCACGGAGGCCGAGCGGACCCCCTCAGGGCCGAAGCGGGCGCCGGAGCGGAACGAGACGGCGTCGTCGGTGGGGATGCCGATCATGGCCACGTCGACGTCCTCGAGCGACTCCCGTAGCGGCAGCCGCATGAACGTGCGCGGGCCGCTGAAGCGGGGAGTCTGGCTCGAATCGGCGGGGCCGTACCGCACGGCACGGGATCGTATAGCGTCGAACCGTGGTCGCGAGGGCGCACATCGACGGGGGGCTCCTGCGCGGCGTCCGGTAGCGGCACCGGACCTCCGCGTCACACCCGACGTTTAAGCCGCCCGCCTACAATTTCCGCGTGGATACGTGTTACCGGCACCCTGGCCGCGAGACCGCAGTGCACTGCTCGAACTGCGGTCGCCCGATCTGCGCCGAGTGCATGACGCATGCCGCCGTCGGCATTCGCTGCCCCGAGTGCGCCGGCCGCCGAACGGTCATGCGACGGGCGGGGTTCACCATGGCGCGCACGCCCGTCCTCACCTACTCGCTGATCGGCCTCAACATCGCGCTCTTCGTGCTGACGAACCGGGTCGGCGGCGGCGGCGGAGGGCTCAACTTCGGCTCCACCGACCTGAACTCCCTCGGCGACCGGCTCGTGCTCTACGGCCCGGCCGTCGCGAGAGGGCAGGATTACCGGCTGCTGACCGCGGCCTTCATCCACTACGGCCTGCTCCACATCGCCTTCAACATGTACGCGCTCTACATCCTCGGGACGGCGTTCGAGCGCTACGCCGGCCCGGTCCGGTTCGCCGCCGTCTACTTCACCGCCGCCCTCTCCGGCAGCTTCGGCGCCCTCATCCTGACGCCGCACTCGGCCACCGCCGGAGCCTCGGGCGCCATCTTCGGCATCATGGGCGCGCTCTTCGTACTCGAGCGCCAGCGCGGGATGGCGCTGCTGCAGAGCCCGATCGGGGGCTGGATCCTCATCAACCTCGCCTTCACGTTCGGCATCCCCGGCATCTCGGTCGGCGGCCACATCGGCGGCCTGATCGGCGGCGGCCTGGCCGGCTTCGCGCTCTCCGGCTACGGGCGCGGCCACATGGCCTACGGCCGCCTCGGCGTCCTGTCGGTGCTCGGCGTCGCCGCGATCGTGGTGACGTCGGTGGCCGGGTCGCTCGCGGTCGCCGGATGACCGTTCTGCGTCGGCTGCGGCGGGCCTGGCCGGCCGTCCTCGGCGTCGTGGCGCTGATCGTCGTGATCGCGCTGGTGTGGGCGTGGCGGACGCCCTCGGGCTACTTCGTCCTGTGGCCCGACAAGGCCCACCCCGCCGCCGACTACCTACACGTCCCCGGCGGGAAGCCGCCGGCGTCGGGCACCGGCTTCTACTTCGTCGACGTTCACGAGCTCGAGGCCAACAAGCTCGAGGAGTTCTGGGGCCGCCACCTCGTGAACGGGGCGACGCTCATCCCCGACCACGAGATCGTCGTCCCCGGCGAGTCCGAGAAGGAGCGGGTGAAGCAGGACTTCCAGGCGATGGACGCCTCGCAGATCGTCGCCGAGGCCGTGGCCGAGAAGGCGCTCGGGCGGGACGTCGTCATCCGGCACCTGGGCGCGCTCGTCGAGCAGGTGTCGCCGGGCCTGCCGGCGGGGAAGGCGGGCGTCGAGGCCGGGGACGTGATCACCGCGGTGGACGGCCACCGCGTCCGGTCGGCGCAGGACCTCATCCGCTTCACCTCCGGACTGGATCCGGGCGACACGGCCGCGTACACGTTCGGCCGGGACGGCACGAAACGCCTGCGGACGGTCGCGAGCAGCGACGGCAAGCACCGGGCCATCATCGGCGTCGCGATCGGCGACGACATCCGCATCGGTCACATCCCGGTCAAGGTGCGCTACACCATCAGCGGGATCGGCGGCCCGTCCGCGGGCCTCGCCTTCGCCCTCGAGATCTACGACAGCCTGAGCGGCCGCCACCTGCTGCGCGGACACAGGATCGCGGCCACCGGCGAGCTCGATCCGCTCGGCGACGTGCTCGAGATCGGCGGCGCCGAGCAGAAGGCGCTGGGGGCGATCCAGGCCGGCGCGGACACGTTCATCGTCCCGAAGGGGAACGTCGCCGAGGCCCGCAAGGCCGCCGACGGGAAGCTGCGGGTGATCGGCGTCTCGAGCTTCGCGCAGGCACTCGGGGTCATCCGGAGCCTGCCGCCGGAGAGCCCCGGCTGAGACTTCGCGCTCTTTGCGGGGTCGCCTTCCGGATGTGGGTGGAGCGGCTACACGGGGTTCCGTAAACTGCCCGACGCGACCCGCCGTACCCGACGAGGAGACCCGTGGCACAGACCCCCCGCCGAGCGACCTGCGACGACTGCTACTTCCGCAAGACCGAGCTGTGCGCGCTGCGCCTGACCCGGCCCTGCCCGACGTTCCGGCCGATGCAGCGGGGGAGGATGCTGCCGCCGCGCCAGGCGCGCCTCGTCGAGACGACGGCGAGCGCCGTGGCCTGAGGCATCCCGACAGAATCTGTCAGCCCCCGGCGGCGGCTGGGGGCGGACTCAGGCTGGGCGCGATCATCCCGGCGGCAACCACCGCCGCTCCATGCGATTCCGGAGTGCGACCCGAGATCGCGCCCTGCCTGAGGCTACGTCCGCTCCTCCTCCGAGTGGGAAGAGTGTGACGGAGATTCAAGAAAATGTCAACTACGCCAGAAGGGGTCGGCCCTCAGGCAACGGCCGCCGGGTGCGACGCGAACACCCCGGCCAGCCGGGCGATGCCCTCGTCGATGCGGTCGGCCTGGCAGGCGCTGTACGCCAGCCGCACCGAGTCGCGCCCGCCGCCGCCCGCGAAGAAGTCTGCGCCCCGCACGTACGGCACGCCCTGCTCCGCCGCGGCCGGGAGCATGTCGGTCGTGTCGACCCCGCCCGGGAGCTCGACCCAGAAGAAGTAGCCGCCGCGCGGCGTCGCCCAGCGCGCGCCCTCCGGGAAGTGCGCCTGGAGCGCCGCCTCCATCGCGTCGCGGCGCGTGCGCAGGCCCGCGGTCGCCCGGTCGACGTTCGGCTCGAACCGGCCCGCATCGCAGTAGGCGGCGAGCACCGCCTCGGCGAGGGTGTTGGGGCCGATGTGCGTGTTCTCTGACAGCACGGCCAGCGGCTGCACCAGCCGCTCGGGGACGACGAGGTAGCCCGTGCGGACGCCCGGTGCGACCGTCTTCGTGAAGGACGAGCAGTAGATGACGTGCTCGCCGCCGTCGAGCTCGTGCAGCGTCGGGACGGGGTCGCCCTCGAAGCGGAGCAGGCCGTAGGGATCGTCCTCGACCAGCACCAGGTCGTAGCGGCGCGCCAGCTCGACGAGCGCCTGCCGCCGCTCGAGCGAGGCGCAGGCGCCGGACGGGTTCTGGTAGGTCGGGATCAGGTACACGAGCCGCGGCCGCAGCCCGCCTTCGAGCAGGGCGGCGAAGCCGTCGACGTCGATACCGTCCGGGTCGAGCGGCACCGCGTGCAGGTCGGCGCCCGCCTCGCGCAGGATCTTCAGGGTGCGATCGTAGGTCGGCGCCTCAACCACCGCGGCGCCGTCGCCGTCGGCGAAGAAGTGCCGGCCCAGGAACCCGATCGCCTGCAGCGACCCGTTCGTGATCAGCACGCGGCCGGCGTCGACGCCGTGACGGGCGCCGATCCACTCCCGCAGCGGCCGGTAGCCGCCCGGGGCGTAGGAGAGCGCCGCGACCGCGTCGTCGTCGAGGGCGCGCCTCGTCGCCTCGCGCAGGTCGTCGACCGGGATCAGATCGGCGGCGGGGACGCCGCGGGTGAACGGGATCGCGTCGGGCATGGATCCAGCCTACCGGATGGGCAGGGCGGGCACCGCTCAGGCGAGCTTCGCGAACGCCTCGGCGGCGAGCTGGGCCGCCTCGGTGGGACTGCGGCCCACGCGGACGCCGTGGCCCTCGAGCGCCTCCTTCTTCGCCTGCGCCGTGCCCGACGTGCCGGAGATGATTGCGCCCGCGTGGCCCATCGTCTTCCCGGGCGGCGCCTGGAAGCCGGCGATGTAGGCGACGACCGGCGTCGACATGTGCTCGCCGATGTAGGCGGCCGCCTTCTCCTCCTCGTCGCCGCCGATCTCGCCGACCATGACGACGAGGTCGGTGTCGGGATCGGCCTCGAACCGCGCGAGGACGTCGATGAAGCCCAGGCCGACGATCGGGTCGCCGCCGATGCCGACGATCGTCGAGTTGCCGAGGCCGGCGTCGGCCAGCTCCTTGCCGATCTGGTAGGTGAGGGTGCCCGAGCGCGAGACGAGCCCGATGCGGCCCTGACCGAAGACCTGGGCCGGGATGATGCCGACGTTCGCGACCCCCGGCGAGAGCGCGCCGGGGCAGTTCGGCCCGAGCAGTGTGGCCCCGCGGGCGCGCACGTACGGGTAGAGCTGGAGCATGTCGTGGGCCGGGATGCCTTCGGTGATGCAGACGACCGTCTCGATACCCGAGTCGACCGCCTCGTAGATCGCGTCGGCCGCGAACCGGGGCGGCACGAACACCATCGCCGTGTTGGCGCCCCGCTCGGCGACCGCGTCGGCGACGGTGTGGAACACGGGGATACCGTTCACCTCCTGGCCGGCCTTCCCGGGGGTGACGCCCGCGACGACGTTCGTGCCGTAGTCGCGGTTGCGGGTGGCGTGGAAGCTGCCCTCGCGGCCGGTGATGCCCTGGACGACGAGGCGGGTGTCGGCTCCGACCAGGATCGCCATCAGGACGCCCCCGCCAGCGCGACCACCTGCTCCGCGGCGCCGAGCATCGTCTCGGCGACGTGCAGGTTCGCCGGCGCGGCCTCGGCCAGGATCGCGCGTCCCTCGACGTCGTTCGTCCCGTCGAGCCGCACGACCATCGGCACGCGCACGTCGAGGCGCTCGAGGGCGGTGAGGACGCCGCGGGCGACCTCGTCGCAGCGGGTGATCCCGCCGAACACGTTGAAGAGCACCGCCCGCACGTTGGAGTCCGAGAGCAGCACCTCCATGGCGGTCACGATCTCGTCCGCCTGGGCGCCGCCGCCGACGTCGAGGAAGTTGGCAGGCGTCCCGCCCGCGCCGGCGACGACGTCGAGCGTCGACATGACGAGCCCGGCGCCGTTCCCGATGATGCCGACGGTGCCTTCCAGCTTGACGTAGGTGACGCCGCGCTCGCGCGCCATCCGCTCCTGCGCGGGGAGCGCCTCGAGGTCGCGCATCGCGGCGATGTCGGGATGCTTGTAGAGCGCGTTGTCGTCGACCGTGTACTTCGAGTCGAGGGCGCGCAGCTCCCCGTCGGGCGTGACGATGAGCGGGTTGATCTCGACCAGCATCGCGTCGGTCTCGACGTAGGCGCGATAGGCGCGCGCCAGGATGTCGGCGGCCTGGCGCATCTCCTCGGCCGGGATCCCGGCCGCGTAGCAGAGCCTGCGCGCGTGGAAGGGCTGGAACCCAGTGAGCGGGTCGACGTGGACGCGCGCGATCCGCTCGGGCGTCGTCTCGGCAACCTCCTCGATGTCGATCCCGCCGGCGGTCGTCAGCATGACGAGCGTCTTCTTCGCGCCGCGGTCGAAGGTGATCGAGCAGTAGTACTCGCGCTCGATGTCGGAGGCCCGCTCGATCCACACGCGGCGGGCGACGTGGCCGTTGATGTCCATGCCGAGGATGTTGTGCGCGTGGACCTCGGCCTCAGCGGGGCTCGCGGGGCCCTTGATGCCGCCGGCCTTGCCGCGCCCGCCGGTCAG
>JBKPMQ010000252.1:0-10373 GCA_046732235.1 Actinomycetota bacterium | reverse complement strand
GACCGTGTGTCGAAGGAGTTCGGGTTGCTGCTCGGGGTGGCGATCCTCACCGACGCGCTGGTCATCCGGCTGACGCTCGTGCCGGCGCTGCTCTCGGTGCTCGGCGACCGGTCGTGGACGATCCCGCGCTGGCTCGACCGGGCGCTCCCGAACATCACGATCGAGCCGCCCGAGGAGCGTCGGCCCGATCGGCCGCCGATCACGACCGGCGAGCCGGTGGCCGCCACCGACTGACCTCCTGCGATCCCCCTCCCCCCGGTGGGCGGCCGCTCGACGCCGAGCGGCCGCCCACCTGCCGCGGCGGCATGTACGATCGGCCGATGACGATCGATCTCGGTTCGCGGCTCGACCGCGGGATCACGCTCCCGTTCGACTGGTTCTGCGACCCCGAGATCTTCCGGCTGGAGCAGCGGCGCGTGTTCGCGGACAGCTGGCTGTATGCGGGCGTGCTCGACTGGGTCGCGGAGCCGGGGCAGTTCTTCACGACGCGCGCCGGGCTGGTGCCGATCGTGGTCGTCCGCGACGAGGACGGCAACCTGAACGCGTTCGTCAACATCTGCCGCCACCGGGCCACCGAGGTGGCCGAGGGACGCGGCAGGAGGATGTCCCTGCAGTGCCCGTACCACGCCTGGACGTACGGGCTCGACGGCTGCCTGCGCACCGCGCCGCGCAGCGACCTCGAGCCCGGGTTCGACCGGGCCGACTTCGGCCTCGTCCCCGTCGCGGTCGACACTTGGGGGCCGTTCGTGTTCGTCAACCGCAACGTGGACGCATCCCCGCTGGCCCACCACCTGGGCCGGTTGCCGCAGATCGTCGCCGAGGCCGGCGTGGACTTCCGTCGCATGCGGTTCCGGGAGCACCAGGAGAGCGAGATCGCGGCGAACTGGAAGGCGGTCGTCGAGAACTACCTGGAGTGCTACCACTGCCCCACCGCGCATCCCAGCTTCTCCCGGGTGATCGACGTCAGCCCGGAGACCTACGCGCTGACCTCCGACGAATGGTTCTCGAGCCAGGTGTCGCGCGCGCGGGCGGGCGCCGAGAGGGAGAACGGCGGCCTGCCGTACAACCCGGTCGGCCCCGTCGCCGAGGCGCATTTCCACTGGCTGTGGCCAACCTTCACGATCAACGTGCTGCCCGGCGCGCCCAACCTCTCGACGTTCTACTTCATCCCGCTCGCCCCCGACCGCACGCTCGCGGTCTCCGACAGCTTCTACGGCAACGAGGTCTCCGATGCGGAGATCGCTTCGATGGCCGAGTTCGGCAACCAGGTGTTCGTGGAGGATCAGGGTCTCGTCGAATCGATCCAGCGCGCGGCCGCATCCGGCGGCCTTGCCGAGGGACGCCTCATGCTCTCGAGCGAGCACCTGATCCAGCACTTCCAGCGGCTCGTCGAGCGGGCGCTGGCGTAGGCGGTTAGCGTTACAAACATTCCTGAAGATGGGTTGTACTTTTCTGCCCGACGCGCTATGGTAGTAACGATGAACGGCTCGATCACAATCTTGTGGGCTCCCGAAGCCGGCCACGCGCCGGTCCTCCCGGCGCATGCCCCGAACCCGATGCAGCGCGATCGGAAGGATCGGATCGTCCTCAGCTAGACCGCTCATGCACACGGATCTGGCCGAGGGCGACCCGGGGACACCGGGCCGCCCTTCGTCGTTAAGGAGGCCAAGCACGCACCCGCTCGATACCAAACACAGACCGGCGAGGCAGCACCTCGCGACCGACGAAGCGTTGTATAACGTCGTGCATCTGCATGCCGTGGATACATCACGCCTTCGGCGAGCCATGCCGCAAGATGCTTCCCTGAGCTCAACGTTCGAGGTCGGCCTGACATAACGACGTCGACCACAGACACCGAATGTTCGAGCTGAGGGCGGCCTGGTGGGCCGCCCTTTTCGCGGCCCGCGGCATCACCTGCCCTCCAGGCTGGGCGAGGGGGTTCGAGTCCCCCTCGGGGCAATCCGGGAACCCAGGCGCTGCCTGGGAGGACCCGCACAGCGGAGCGATCCGTGCGGGGCCGGGAGCCTCACGCGAGGCGACCGGTGGCCACCGGACCGAGCGGGACGAGAAATCCCCGCCGGGACGGACCGGCCGACGGCTGGAAGGTAACCGGAGACGACGTTTTGCGCCGACGTAGCCCAACTGGAAGAGGCACCAGGCCCAGACCCTGGTCAGTGTCAGTTCGAATCTGACCGTCGGTATCGCGGGCGCCACTGCCGGCCGGTCGCCCCGAGACCGGCTGGGTGTAGCCCGGCCGCCGTCAGTCGCGGTGGCGCCGGACCTCGTTCCGGCGGGCGAGCGGCATCGCATACCAGAGCAAGAATCACGACGAGGACGCCGGCGGTCGTCACCGCGGCCTCCCACGCGCCCAGCTCGAATCACGGAAGAACGCCAACCCTGCCCAGCCCCGTTCGTTCAATGGCAGGACACCTCGTTGTCGGCGAGGAGACGACGGTTCGACTTCCGTCACGGGGCGCTCGAGGGTTCCCGCCTGGATCGACCCATGGCTCCCGACTCCCTCGGCTCCATCGGCTAACGGCAGGCCGCCAGGCCCTCAACCTGGAAACCGGAGTTCGACTCTCCGTGGAGCTATCCCGCGCGACAATCCATCCAGGCCCAGAAGAGGTGACGAGGTGACCGAGTTCCCAGACGACGCAACGACCGTCCGCGAGACCGAGCCGTACCGCGAGTTCGACGACGGCCGGATCCGCGTCTTCGGCTACAGCTACGACGTCATGGCCGTCTCCCAGATCAGGACGGTGGCGGGCCACGGCCGGGTCAGCGATGCGGTGCTGATGGCCGACAACCACGTCGGCTACTCGATGCCGATCGGCGGCGTCGCCGCGTACCGCGACATGGTCTCGCCGAGCGGTGTCGGCTACGACATCGGCTGCGGGGTGATGGCGGTCCGCACGCGGCTCTCCCTCGACGATATCCGTCCCGACCTGGGCCGGCTGGCCGACGAGATCGGCACCCGCATCAGCTTCGGCCTCGGCCGGAAGAACGAGACGCCGGTCGACCACGAGCTGTTCGATTCACCGATCTGGGGCGAGGTGCCCGAGCTGACCCAGACGGTGAAGGGCCGGAAGGGCGCGTGGTCGCTCCGTGCCCGTGCCGAGGCACAGCTCGGGACCGTCGGGAGCGGCAACCACTACGTCGACCTGCTGGTCGACCCCGACGACGGCTCGGTCTGGGCGGCGTGTCACTTCGGCAGCAGGGGCTTCGGTCACGGCATCGCAACCGGCTTCCTGAACCTGGCCGCGCACCGGGCGTTCTTCTCGCAGATGCCCGGCGGCGAGTCGATGCACGCGGCGCCCTCGCTGCTCCCGCTGACCGCGGATGCCGCCACGGAGCTGGGCGCGCGGCCCCAGGATGCCGTGGCCCGGGCGGAGATCGGCCGCCGCTACGAGCGGGCGATGCAGCTCGCCGGCGAGTACGCGTACGCCGGTCGCGAGCACGTGATCGGAGGGGTGCTCTCGCTGCTCGGCACCACCGCGGTCGAGACGGTGCACAACCACCACAACTACTCGTTCCTCGAGACGCACGACGGCGAGGCTGTCCACGTCGTGCGCAAGGGGGCGACGCCCGCCTTCCCCGGCCAGTCCGGGTTCATCGGCGGCTCGATGGGCGACTGGGCGGTCGTTGTCGAGGGCGTCGACTCGGAGCTTGCACGGCGCTCGCTCCGCTCGACCGTGCACGGCGCCGGCCGGGTGATGAGCCGGTCCAGGGCCAAGGGCAACCGCAAGGGCACTCGCAAGGGGCTGATCACGCGCCAGATGATGGCGCAGCGCCTGAACGAGTTCCGGGCGGAGACCGGCTACCCGCTCGAGGTGCGGGGAGGCGACGTCGACGAGTCGCCGTTCGTCTACCGCAAGCTCGAGGACGTCGTCCGGGCCCACGAGGAGACGGGCACGATCAAGGTCACGCATCGCCTGCTCCCCGTCGTCGTCGTGATGGCGGGCGCAAACATCGTCGATCCGTTCAAGGACTAGATGGGGCGACGCCTCGGCGTGCGCAGCCGCCGGGTCGATAGGCTGCGACCGTGTACAGCGGGCCGATCGTCGACTGCGACATCCACCACGACTGGCCGTCGCAGGACGCGCTCCTCCCATACCTCTCGGCCGGCTGGCGGGAGTACGCGACCCGCTCGGGCGGGCGACAGCCCATGCCGGTCATCCCGAGCGAGATCCACCCCAATCCCGGTGGGGTGTTCCGCGACGATGCCTGGCCGGACGAGGGAGGGCCGCCCGGCTCCAGCCACGCGCTGATGGAGACGCAGCTGCTCGACCCCTACCGGGTCGAGCGCGGACTGCTCACGTTCGGGGCCGGCACGTACGTGGCGGCGAACGCCAACCCGTACTTCGCGGCGGAGCTGGCGCGGGCCGCCAACGACTGGTCGATCGACCACTGGCTCGACGGCCGCGACGGGCGCCTCTACGGCACCGTGCTCCTGGCGAATCAGCTGCCCGAGGGGGCGGCACGCGAGCTGCGCCGGATCGGGGGGCACCCGCGGATCGCGGCCGGCCTGCTGGCCACGAACGCGATCGGCAAGCCGTTCGGCCACCCGCTCTTCCACCCGATCTACCAGGCCGCCGAGGAGGTCGGCCTTCCGATCGCGATCCACGCGGCCGGCGAGTCGTTCGGGTCGATGCGCGTCTCGCCGGTCGGCAGCGGCGTGCCCAGCCTCTACCTGGAGCACCACACGCTGATCCCGCAGGGCATCATGACCCACCTGGTCAGCATGATCGTGCACGGCGTCTTCGAGAAGTTCCCGCGGCTGCGCGTGCTCCTGATGGAGGCCGGCGTCGCCTGGATCCCCGCCGTCCTGTGGCGGTTCGACATGGACTTCCGCGGCCTGCGGCGCGAGGCGCCGTGGCTGCGCCGGGCGCCGAGCGAGTACTTCTACGAGCACGTCCGGGTGACGACCCAGCCGCTCGAGATCGCGCCCAGCCGCCGGCACATGCTCCAGCTGCTCGAGCTCGTCGGCGCCGAGGACATCCTCTGCTTCTCGTCCGACTACCCGCACTGGGACACTGACGAGATCGCCGAGATCGGCCGCAGCATCCCCGAGGCCTGGCACCGCAAGGTCTTCCACGACAACGCCATGGAGCTCTTCGGCTGGAACGGCGGCTGACACCGGTCGGCGACCTCGAGCGGTTCCCGCGCAGGAGCATGACGGTGGTGCAGGCGGGGCGGATCGAGCTCGGCATCGTCCGCTGGGACGGCGACCAGATCTACGCTCTGCGCAACGTCTGCCCGCACGCCGGCGGCCCGGTCTGCGAGGGGCGCCTCGGGCCGCGCATCGTCGCGTCGGCGTCCGATCCGCCGGCCCTCGACGTCGACGACGCATGTCCGACGGTGACGTGCGCCTGGCACGGCTGGGAGTTCGACGCGCGTGACGGGCGCGCGCTCGCGCCCGGCTCGCGCATGCGGGTGCGGACGTATCCCGTGCGCGTCGAGGGCGGCAACGTGCTCGTCGATCTCGGTCGCGGAACCGGGACCTAGTCCGGCGCGCCGCGAACCTCCGGTGCGATCAGCGCCGCCGCCCCCAGGATCGCGAACCCGAGGAACGCGAACACGCCGACCGCATGCGCCCAGGCCGCGTCGGCGACCGTGAGGAACCCGAGGCCGACCACCAGGCACGCGACCGCGGCCCGCGCCGCCCTGGCTCCGCCGCCGGCAGGTGGCCGCGCCGCTCCGGGCGTGTCTGCCGCCGCCTCCCCCGGCAAGAGGTGGCCGGCGAGCGTGAGCCGGAAGAGCACGGCGAGCGACGGGAAGAGGATGATGCCGCCGGCGATCACCGACACGATGACCGCGATCATCGTGTCGTGCGGTGCGGCCGCCTCGTCGATCGTGTACCCGGTGAGCAGGTCGGGCGCCTGCGCCAGCGCCCAGCCCGCGATGACCGCGGCGACGGCGAGCGCCGCCGTGTAGCGGGCAGGCTCGTACCGGCGCCGGCGCACCAGGCCGAGCGTGGCCAGCCCGGCGATGACGGAGACGACAAGCGCAGGCAGCGCCCTGCCGAGCACGAGCTCGTGGTAGAGGTGGTGGGCCTCGCTTCGCAGCGCGACCAGACCGGCGACGGCGGCCACGCCGGCGACCGCGCCCGAGACCAGCGCCCGTGCCCGGAAGCGCTCGGCCAGGCCGGCCTCGCCGCGGCGGACGGCGTCGCCGCTCAGGAACACGGCCGCGAGGTACGCGCTGAACGCCACCGCGATCAGCCCGACCGTGACCGAGAGGGGGTTCCACCAACTCGTCACGAGGTCTCCCGCGGCGTTTCCCACCGGCACGCGGCCGCCCGCGATTCCCCCCACCATCATGCCGAGTGCGAGCGGCGTCAGGATCGACGAGACCGAAAGGACGGTCTCGACCGTCCGCTGCTCCCGCGCCGTGCGCGTCCCTGACCGCAGCGCGTAGGCGCCGCCGCGCAGGATGATCCCGATCGCGGCGACGAAGAACGGGAGCGAGAGCGTCGAGGCGATCGACGCGAACACCTGCGGGTAGGCGGTCCAGAGGACGGTGATCACGAAGATCAGCCAGACGTGGTTCGCCTCCCACACGGGCCCCATGGCGTGGTGCGCGTGGTCGCGGATCCGCTGCGCCGGCGCTCCCCGCCCGGCCAGGAGCTGCCACAGTCCGGCGCCGAAATCCGCGCCGCCGAGCACGACGTAGAACACGAGTCCCGCCAGCACGAACACGATCGGCAGTGTGTCGAGCACCATCACGCGTCCTCCATCGGGATGCGGGAGAGGCGCACGAGCACCCACCCGACGCCGATCGCGAGCGCCACGTAGACAGTCGCGAGCGTCGCGTACCCGACCGGGATCCCGCTCGCGCCGGTGACGGCCTGCGACGTGCGCATGACGTGGTAGACGACCCACGGCTGGCGGCCGACCTCCGTCGTCACCCAGCCGGCGATCAGCGCGACCACCGACAGCGGACCGGCAACGGCGACCGCGCGGTAGAACCAAAGCGACTCCGGCAGCCGCCGGCGGCGCACCCGCACGTAGACGACCACGAGCGCGAGCAGGAAGAGCAGCGTGCCGATGCCGACCATGGTCTGGAACGCGAACCGGACGACGTTCACCGGCGGCCGGTCGTCCGGCGGCACCGTGTCGAGGCCGCGGACGACCGCGTTCGGGTCGTGGTACGCGAGCAGGGAGAGCATGTCGGGGATCGGGATGCCGGCCTTCACCTCGCCGTCCTCGTAGTAGCCGAGGATGTGCTCGTCCGCGCCCCGCTCCGTATGGCCGACGCCCTCGAACGCGGCCAGCTTGATGGGCTGGTTCTCGGCCACGACGCGGCCGTTCCAGTCGCCGACCGGGGCCTGCACGATCGACGCGACGACGGCGAACGAGAGCGGGATCACGAGCGCCGTCCGCTCGTACCGGCCGAAGCTGCCCCGCAGCCGCCGCACGGCGTAGGCGGCCGCGACCAGGAAGCCCGTGACCATGTAGCCGGCCACGTACATGTGCACCAGCTCGTGCCAGAAGTGCGAGTTCAGGAAGAGCGCGCGCACCGGGTCGACGTCGACCGCGCGGCCGTGCACGAGCCGGAAGCCCTCTGGGTGGTTCATCCATCCGTTCACCGAGATCACCATCAGCGATCCCGTGACCCCGGCGATCACGATCGGAATTCCGCTCGCGAGGTGCAGCCGCGGCGGCAGCCGGTCCCAGCCGTAGGCGTAGATCCCGATGAAGATCGCCTCGAGGAAGAACGAGAAGCCCTCGATCGCGAATCCGAGCCCGAACACGCTCCCGAACACCGCCGTGAACTGGGGCCACAGGAGGCCCATCTCGAACGAGAGCACGGTCCCGGTGACCACTCCCGCGGCGAACAGGGCCAGCATCACGCGCGTCCACCGCCGCGCCAGCGTCCGGTAGACCGGATCGCCCGTCCGCAGGTGCAGCCACTCCGCCACCAGCACCATGATCGGGAACGCGATCCCGAAGCACACGAGCGGGATGTGCACGGCGAACGAGAGCGCCTGCATCTGCCGTGCCTCCAGCAGGTAGCGCTGCGTCTCCGCTCCTGTGGCGAGCTCGATCACGCCTGTCGGAGTTCTACACGCGAGTGGATGGGGACCGTCCCCGGTGTGCAGGGGACGGTCCCCGACCGTCGGCCGACGGAGTAGGCTTGTTCGCGTGGCGGGATACGCGATCGTCAACGCCTCGGTGCGCACGCTCGACGAGGTCAGGCCCGAGGCGGAGGCCGTGGCCGTCCGCGACGGCCTGATCGTCGCCGTCGGCTCGGCCGCGGAGGCGCGCGAGGCGGCCGGGTCGGCAGAGGTCGTCGACGCGGGCGGCGCGACGATCGTGCCCGGGCTCGTCGACTCGCACATTCACCCGTTCGCGCCCGACATGGTGATGGGCGCAGACCTGACCGGCTGTGCCAGCCTCGCCGAGGTCCTGTCAGCCCTGGAGGCCGAGCGGCGCGGCGGGGGGCCGGACGACTGGGTGCTCGGCTGGGGCGTGAGCTACGAGGCATTCCAGGGGAGCGCGATCGGCGCCGACCTGATCGAGGACGCACTTGGCGGCGCCCCGGCGATGATCCGGTTCATGGACCAGCACACGGCCCTCGCGAGCGGCCGCGCGCTGGCCCTCGCGGGCGTGACCGGCCCGGTGGACTTCACGGAGGGGGCCGAGGTCGTCGTGCGCGGCGGCGCCCCCACCGGCGAGCTGCGCGAGGCCGCGGCGATGGCGCTCGTCGAGGCCGTCGTCCCGGAGCCGACCGACCGGGAGCGCTACGCGCGCATCGTGGAGACGCTCCGGACGCTCAACGCGGCCGGCGTCACCGGCGTGCACGTGATGGACGGGTCGCCGGCGACGTTCGACCTCATGCGCGAGCTGGAGGCGGCCGGCGACCTCACCGTCCGCGCCGTCGTCCCGCTCTGGCAGAAGCCGGAGACGACCTTCGAGGAGATGCGCGACCAGCTCCGATTCCGCGGCGAGCACGGCCGGCTGTGGCGGGGCGGCGTCGCCAAGTTCTTCATCGACGGCGTGATCGACACGGGCACGGGATGGCTGTATGCGCCGGACATGCTGGGCGATGGGCTCGACCCGTTCTGGCCTGACCCGGATCGCTACGCCGAGGCCGTGCGGATCTTCGCCGAGGCTGGCTTCCAGTGCGTGACCCACGCGACCGGGGAGCGCGGCGTGGGGGCCGCCCTCGACGCCTACCGGGCCGCCGGCGCCGCCGACGGGGTGCGCCACCGCGTCGAGCACATCGAGACGGTGACCGACGCCGATCTGGCCCGGTTCCCCCGCGAGCACGTGATCGCCTCGATGCAGCCGCTGCATATGCAGTGGCGCGAGGACGACGACTCCGACTCCTGGGCGGCGCGCCTCGGCCCCGAGCGGGCGGGACGGGCCTGGCGGGCGGGCGACCTCCTGCGGGCCGGTGCGACGCTGGCGCTCGGGTCGGACTGGCCGGTGGCGCAGAACGATCCCCGGATCGGGATGGCGTGGGCGCGGCTGCGCCGGCAGCCGGGCGCGCCTGCGCGGCGGACGTTCGAGCCCGAGCAGCGGCTCTCCGGCCTGGAGGCCCTGGAGGGGTACACGACCGGCGCCGCGGCCACGGTCGGCGAGGCGGCGCTGGGCGGGAGGATCGCGCCGGGCCTGCGCGCCGACCTGACCATCCTGGCCGAGGACCCGGTGCTCGTGGCGCCCGACGACCTGCCCGACGTCCCCGTGCGGATGACGATGGTCGACGGCGAGATCGTGTACTCGGCCGAGCGCTGATTCGGTCACTGCGCCGGGCGTGCCGCGCGGCCATACTGCCCCGATGCGATCCACGACCACCATCGTGACGCCGAACGCGAGCGTCTACCTGAAGCAGCTCTGCCGCCATTTCGGCCACCGGGTGGAGACGACGTTCGACGACCACGCGGGCAGGATCATCTTCGCGTTCGGTGAATGCGAGCTCCACGCGAGCGGCGACGGCCTGGAGCTGACCGCGATCGCCGAGAACCGCGAGGCGCGGGAGCGGGTCGAGAGCGTCGTCGGGAGCCATCTCGAGCGGTTCGCCTTCCGGGAGGAGCTGCGCGTGACCTGGCCCAAGGCCGGCTGAGCCGGGTGGAGGCGGGCGGCGAGCGGCTGCTCGAGCGGGTCGCGGAGCTTGCCGAGCTCGAGGAGGCGCTGGCCGCGGTGCGCGGCTCCCGGCAGGGAAGGCTCGTGGTCATCGCCGGCGAGGCGGGGATCGGCAAGACCTCGCTCCTGCGTGCATTCCGGGCTGCGCACGCCGACGTCGCGACCTTCTGGGGCGGGTGCGATCCGCTGTTCACCCCGCGCCCGCTGGCGCCGTTCCTCGAGCTCGCGGACGCCGCCGGCGGGCGCCTGGCCGCCCGCCTCGCCCGCGCCCGGACGCCCGCGGAC
>JBKPMQ010000251.1:0-2848 GCA_046732235.1 Actinomycetota bacterium | reverse complement strand
CCCCGGTCGGCACCTGGGCAGCGAGCATGCCGACGTGGAGGACTGCCTCGACGATCCCGAACTGGGTCAGCGAGAGGCCGCGCGAGAGCAGGAAGACGGCCCAGATCGGGCCGGAGAAGATGATGCCGTTGAAGAGCTGGTAGAGGCGGAAGACTGTGAGCGTGCGGGCGTTCATGGGTTCCTCGGAGGATCGGACGACTGCGGCCGGAGCGTGAGGGAGGGCGCCGTTTTGGGCGCACCTCTCCCGTCACCGGGCCGCGTCAGCCCTGAACGCGCGCGATGCAGTGGCGCAGGAGCCGGACGGCCTGGGGTGTCGAATCGGCGTTTCGGGTGCGCTGCTGCACGGCGGCGGCCATGGTAGCAGAGCCTCGGCGGACGCATCCGGATCCAGCGTGCATAAAAGGGGTCTGACCCCGGTTATTCACCGGCGGAGGTGCCTGGCACCGGTTATGCACTCGATCACTGCTGGAGCGCGGCTTCGAGCACCTCGCGGGCGATGGGCGCGGCCACGTCGCCGCCCACGCCGCCCTTGACGACCAGCACCGCGACGGCCACCTTCGGCGCGCCGACGGGCGCGAAGGCGATGAACCAGGCGTCGGTGGGGATGTCCGGGCCGCCGATCTCGGACGTCCCGGTCTTCCCCGCGACGGTCACACCGGGGATCGCGGCGCTGCGGCCGGTGCCCTCGGTGACCACCGCCTCCATCATCGTCGTCACCTCGCTCGCGACCTGGCGCGAGCACGCCCGGGTGGGCGCGTGCGGCTCGCGGTCGGCCAGCGGCCGCCGGATCAGGTACGGCGGCTTGCGCGCGCAGCCCGACCCGATCGTCTGCGCCACGGACGCCATCTGCAGCGGCGTGGCCTCGACGCCGCCCTGGCCGATGCCGGCGACGCCGAGGTCGAGCGGGCTCGTCATGTCCTTCGGCGGCCGGGTGACGCTCTCGGGCACCGGGTAGGCGGTGGTCGGGGTCTGGTTGAAGCCGAACGCGTTCGCCGTCGCCACCAGCTTCGGCCCGCCGACCGTCACCGCCAGCGGCCCGAAGACCGAGTTGCAGCTCACGGCGAAGGCGAGCACGAGCGACCCGCCGCAGTCCTCGTGGTGGAAGTTGTGGAGCTTCCACCCGTTCAGGAGCGCGTAGCGGGCGTACGGGTAGACCGTGTCGAGCGTCGTCTTGTGGGCGGCGAGCGCCGCGGCGGAGGTGATCGTCTTGAACGACGAGCCCGGCGGCTGCAGCACGTCCATCCCCAGGCCGGCGTCCGCCTGGACCGCCCCGGTACGCGCCGACAGCACGACCACCCCGCCGTAGCGGCCGCCGAGCGCGTTCGTCGCCACCTCCTGGATCGGCACTCGCAGCGTGGTCGTCACGTCGCGCGGCTTTTTGCCCGGGCGCACCGCGAGCACGCGCTTCAGGCCGCTCGCCGAGACCGCCCGCAGCACGAACCGGGGGGAACCGGCCAGGATCGGGTCGAGCGAGCGCTCGAGGCCGCCCTGGCCGTACGGCTCGGTGGCCGGCCAGCCGGCCTGCTCGCGCGCCGCGACGTCGGCCGGCGCGGGCGCCTTCACGTACCCGGTGACGACGGCGAACGCCGGCCCCTGCGGATACGTGCGGGCCGTCGCCGGCCCCTCTGCCAGCACCTGGCCGGTGAAGTCGAGGATCTTCCCCCGCCCCTGCGGGACGGCGACATGACGCACCAGGCGCTCACCGGGCCGGAGGCCGGGGAAGCACAGCGCCCGCGTCCAGGAGATGCGCTGGCCGCGGCGGGTGTGAACGACCGGCACCGACATGCGCTCCGACACGCGGCCGAACGTCCGCGTCGCCACGGACATGACCACGGTGACGATGTCGCCCTGCCGCCGGGCCTCGCCCACCTGGTGCAGGCCACGCATGGTCGAAACCTCCGCCGCCTGCTGGTAGAAGGCGACGAACCGCGTGTACGGCACCCGCGCCCGGTCGCGGGGCGCGATCAGGGCGTACATGTCGCGGTAGTCGCGGTCGTGCCAGGCGGCCGCGAACCGGGGCACCGGCGCGGCCGGGTCGGCCTTGGGGCCGCCGTGGCGCGTGGTGCCGGCCGCGCCGGTCAGGACCACGACGCCGATCGCCCCTCCGGCGGCGATCACGGCAGCGAGCACGATGCCTCGCGTGACCCAGACTCGCTTCCCCCGCCCCACTGACATCTCCCGGATTGTGCCTTAGGTTGCGCGGGTTGCGCGAATACGCACCCGCCCGGCGACCCGGTCGACCGCCCGCACCGCCACCTCGATCGGGTCGCCCAGGCGCAGCCGGCGCCCGCTGCGGCGGCCGACGAGGGCGACGCCCAGCGGATCAAGGTCGACCAGCTCCCCGGCCCACGACCGCCCCGGCAGGTAGCCCTCGAAGAGCCCGCCGAAGCGCACGAACGCCCCGGAGTCGATCACCCCGACGACCTCGCCGGTGAACGTCGCGTCCCATCCCCGCTCGTACAGCTCCCGCTCGAGCAGGAAGGCGGCGCACACGTCGTCGGCCGTCCGCTCGAGCAGCTCGGCGTCGCGCTCGGCCGCCGAGTCGTGCGCCGCGGCGGCGGCCACGGCGGACGGCGCCGGCGGCGGGGTCCCGAGGGCGCCCAGATGGCGCAGGAGGGCGCGGTGCACGAGCAGGTCGGGATGCCGGCGGATCGGCGACGTGAAGTGGCAGTACGCCGCGCTGGCGACGCCGGCGTGGCCCAGGTTGGCAGGGTCGTAGCGCGCCTTGCGCAGCGCGCGCAGCACCATCGCCGGGAAGGCGGCCCGGCCGCGCCCCGACGAACGCACATAGCGCGCGACCGACTGGCTCACGAGCCCGGCGAACCGCGCCGCCTGGTCGGGGCTCGGG
>JBKPMQ010000250.1:0-4142 GCA_046732235.1 Actinomycetota bacterium | reverse complement strand
GCCCTGGCGCGCGTGCTGCCGGGCTACCGCGGCGACGACGCCGCCCGCTTCCGGGCCCACGCCCGGGCCGCCCTCGATCCGTACGCCGAGCCCGCCATCGAGGAGGCGGCCGAGGAGCACAACCGCGGGGTGACTGCGTGAGCGGGCGCGTGCTCGTCACCGGCGGGCTCGGGTTCATCGGCTCGGCGTTCGTGCGCGCGCTGGCGGCCGACGGGCAGGCGGTGCTGAACGTCGACGCCGGCACCTACGCCGGCGATGAGCGCCGGCTCGCCGAGGTCGGCCCGGGTCTGGTGGAGACGGTGCGGATGGACGTGTCCGACCCGGGGCTGGCGGAGCTCGTCCGGGCGGAGCGGCCGCCGCTCCTCGTCCACTTCGCCGCCGAGACGCACGTCACCCGCAGCGAGGACGCCGGCGAGACGTTCTTCCGCACGAACGTCGACGGCACCCGCGTCGTGCTCGACGCCGCCGTCGCGGCCGGTGTCGAGCGGGTCGTCCACATCTCCACGGACGAGGTATACGGGCCGTGCCCTTCCGACCCGTTCCGCGAGGACCAGAAGCTTCCCGGCGAGGGGCTGGCGACGAGCGCGTACGCCCGCTCCAAGGCGGTCGCCGACGACCTCGCCCGCTCCTACGCGGATCGGCTGGCGGTCGTGATCGCCCGGCCGACGAACTGCATCGGGCCGTGGCAGCACCCCGAGAAGGCGGTTCCGCGCTGGGCCACGCGCGCGCTGCGGGGAGAGCGGCTGCCCGTCTGGGGCGACGGGCTCCAGGTGCGCGACTGGATGTTCGTCGACGATGCGGTCTCCGGCCTGCGCGCACTGGCCGCGCGGGGCGAGCCGGGCACGGCCTACAACCTGGGGCCGGCAGGCGAGGCGGTGCCCAACGTCGAGATCGCGCGCATGGTGGCGCGGGCCGCCGGCGCGGGCGAGGACGCCGTCTACCTGAGCGCGTACGACCGCCCCCAGCACGACCGGCGCTACGCCGTCTCGACCGAGCGGGTCGCGGCGCTCGGCTGGGCGGCGACGCGGACGGTGGCCGAGGCGGTCGCCGAGACGGTGGCGTGGTACCGCGACCACGCGGAGTGGTGGCAGACGCTCGTTCCCGAGGCGGAGCGGCTGTATGCCGACTGAGGTCGTCCCGAGCCCGATCGACGGCGTCCGCATCTGGCGGCCGCAGGTGCACGGCGACGCCCGCGGCCGCTTCGTCGAGGTGTTCCGGGCGGCGTCGCTGCCCGAGCCGATGGCCCAGTCCAACCACTCGCGCTCGGCGGCGGGCGTCCTGCGCGGCCTGCACTACCACCGCCGCCAGGCCGACCTCTGGTACCTGGTCTCGGGCCGGGCCCAGGTGGGGCTCGCCGACCTGCGGAGCGGCGAGGGCGTCCCCGTCACCCACTCCTTCGTGCTCGACGGCGACGCGCCGACGGCGGTCTACGTGCCCGCCGGCGTCGCACACGGCTACCTCGCGCTGACCGAGATCGACCTGATCTACTGGGTCACGCGCGAGTACGACCCCGACGACGAGAACGGCGTCGCCTGGAACGATCCGACCCTCGCGATCGACTGGCGGCTGGACGGGCCCCCGGTCGTGAGCGAGCGCGACGCCAGGAATCCCCGCCTCCAGTGGGATCGGATCCCCGCGTTCTCGTAACCGGGGCGGCCGGCCAGGTCGGCCGCGCGCTGCGCGCGCACCTTCCGGGCGCTGTGTACCTCGACCGCTCGGAGCTGGACGTCTGCGATCCGGCGGCCGTCCGGGACGCCTTCGGCCCCGGCGACATCGTCATCCACGCGGCGGCGAAGACGGACGTCGACGGCTGCGAGCGGGAGCCCGACGCGGCGTTCGCCGCCAACGCGGACGCCGCCCGCCACGTGGCCGGGACGGGCGCCCGTGTGATTCATCTCTCGACCGACTATGTGTTCGACGGCCGCTCGAGCACCCCGTACGCCGAGAACGACCCCACGAACCCGCTCTCCGTCTACGGCCGCTCGAAGCTCGAGGGCGAGCGGGCGGTGCTGTCGCGGCCGTCGAACCTGGTCGTGCGGACGTCGTGGGTGTACGGCGACGGGCGCAACTTCTTCCGCGCAATCCTGGCCGCCGAGCGGGCCGGGCGGACGTTGCGGGTGGTCGACGATCAGCGTGGCCGGCCGACGGCCGCCGCCGATCTGGCCCGCGCGCTCGCGTACCTGGTTTCGCTGGACGTGTCCGGCGTCGTGCATGTGACGGGCGACGGGGAGCCCTGCACGTGGGCCGACCTGGCCGAGATCGCGGTCGGCCGCACTGTCGAGCGGATCTCGACCGAGGAGTTCGGGGCGCCCGCCCCGCGCCCGCGCTCGAGCGTGCTCGCGCTCGACCGTGCGCGCGCCCTCGGCGTGCCTCTGGCAGACTGGCAGGAGTCGGTGAGACGCTATCTGGAGGGCGAGCGGTGAAGGGAGTCGTGCTGGCGGGCGGTCTGGGGACGCGCCTCGGGCCGATGACGGGCGTCGTGAACAAGCACGTCCTCGACCTCTTCGACGAGCCGATGATCCACTTCCCGATCCGGACGCTCGCGAAGGCCGGCGTGACCGACCTCGTCGTCGTGGTCGGCCGCCACGGCGACCAGGTGCGGGCGCTGCTCGGCGACGGGAGCGCCCTGGGAGTCTCGATCGCCTACGCCCACCAGGAGGGCGAGGCTGGGATCGCCGACGCGCTCGCCCGGGCCCGCGGCCAGGTCGGCGACGGGCCGGTGTGCGTCATCCTCGGCGATCAGGTGTACCAGGACGACCTGGCGCCGTACGTCGAGGCGTTCCGGAGCAGCCCGGCCGGCGCGCGGATCCTGCTGAAGCAGGTCGAGGACGCCCGCCGCTTCGGCGTCGCGACGGTCGAGGGCGACCGCGTCGTCGCCATCGAGGAGAAGCCGGCCGAGCCGCGTTCCGATCTGGCGGTGACCGGCTGCTACATGTACGACGGCCGCGTCTTCGACGTCGTCTCGACGCTCGAGCCGTCCGCCCGGGGCGAGCTCGAGATCACCGACGTGAACAACGCGTACATCGCCGCCGGCGAGATGGCTTTTGACGTGCTGCCGGGATGGTGGGCCGACGCCGGCACCCATGCCAGCAAGCTCAAGGCGTCGATCCTCGTGGCGCTCACGCGCGGCGTGACGTTTCACGCCTAGCGACCCACTTACTGCCAGGTCAGCTGCACAGGGCCGGCGATCCGGCCGAGGTCGGCCAGGACCCGGGAGACGCGGAGCGGAGACGACGCCTCGCTGAAGCGGGGCGTGCGGGCCTCGACGATCCGCACGCGGCCCGAGCCGTCCCGAACGGCGACCGCGATCCGGTGCCCGCCCGGTGCCGCCGCGAGCCCGGCCACCCGGCCGGGAGCGCGGGTGACGTCGGCCCCGCCGGCGAGGCCGACCTGGTCGACGAGCCGGGCGATCGACCATCCGGCGCCGACCAGGAGATGGCCGGGCCGCAGCCACGCCAGCTTCGGGATGCCGCCGGCGCCGGTCTGGAGGCACCTGCTGCGGCCGTGGTGCAGCGTGTCCGCCACCTGCACGTGGCCGGCCCGGTCGGCGATCGCGAGGAGGCCACCGAACGGGGCGAAGGCGATGTCCGCCGGCCGGCCGAGGCCGCACCGGCGCGCGAGCGCTGACGTCGTCCCGTTGATCACGCTGTGCACCATCACCGTGCCGTCCGGCCGCGCGTAGGCGAATGCGAGCGAGTCCCACCGCCAGGTCGGCGTGCCGCCGTCGGTGCGCGGGGCGACCAGGAACGCGTGGCGGCCGTTGCCGTACATGTCGTAGAGGCGGTTCCCCTCGCCGGTGCGCACGACATAGGCGATCCGGATCCCGGCCGGCGCCCAGGCGGCGGCGATCGGCTCGCCGGGGACGCCGCGGGTGAAGGCGACGTGCCCGTCCGACGCCGAGACGGCGACGAGGACGTGCCCGGAACCCTCGATGAGGTTGATCGCCGCGGGGCTCACGGCCAGCGCTGAGAGCTGCTTGCCGTGCAGGCGGGCGCCCGAGCTCGTCGCGAGCCAGGCCCGGCCGTCACCCACGGCGGAGAACGCGATCGCCCCGCGCGGCAGCACGATCGCCGGGCGATGCGCGGGCGCGGGCGCCCGATGCGGGTGATGGGACTCGCCGCCCACGAGCGGCAGCCCTCCCC
>JBKPMQ010000249.1:0-3856 GCA_046732235.1 Actinomycetota bacterium | reverse complement strand
GGCCTCAACCATGCGCACATATGCGGCCGCCGCGGCCGCGCCCGCAGTGATCGTGATCCTGGCCCATCTGGCGTACGCCTGGGAGCAGCATCCGTCCAGCGCCAACCGCCAGTCCACGGCCTTCGCACACGGCATCGGGCTCGCCGCCGTCCTGGCGGCCGTCCTCGCGGCCGGCCGAGTGGCCCAGTGGCTCGAGGGTGCCTCGGCCCGCGTCTGGCCGGGCGTGGTCGGCGTCGTCGGCACGATCGCCGTGCTCGCCCACCTGGCCGACGAGTGGAGCACCGGATCGGCAGCGGTGCGCTCGATGCGCATCCTGGTCGAGCACCTGGCCGCCCTCGCCGTGGTCGCGCTGGCGGCCTGGATCGCGGGCAGGTTCGAGGCGCAGGCCCGGCGCACGCGGCACCCGTAGCGGCCAATTCACGGCCAATTCGGGCCACGTACAACTCACGCTGTGATGACGGCATACGTGCGACAGGGCGTGCTCGTGGTCGCCGCCGCCGCGGTGGGGGGCGCAAGCGCCGTCGCCCTCGGGCGGGTCGGCGTCGGGGGCTCGTCGACGACGACCACGGTTCGCCGCGTCGTCGCTGCGCAGGCCCCGGTCAACGTGTCGTCGACCTCGACGTCGCTCAACGCGGCCCAGATCTACCGCCGCGACGCGGCCGGCGTCGTCGTCGTCAACGCGACGACGGTGCACAAGGTGCGCGACCCGCTCGACCCGTTCGCGCCCAGCCAGACCGAGCGCAGCCAGGCGCTCGGCTCGGGCTTCGTGATCGACCGCCGCGGCCACATCCTGACGAACGCGCACGTGGTCGCAGGCGCCCGCACCGTCACGGTCGGGTTCCGCGAAGGCGGCACCTACAAGGCCGACGTGGTCGGCGATGACCTGATCGACGACGTGGCCGTCCTCGACGTGCCGCGGGCCCCCCGCTCGCTGCTCGACCCGCTGCCGCTGGGCAGCGTCCGATCGGTGCAGGTGGGCGACCCCGTGGTCGCGATCGGGAACCCGCTGGGCGAGTACCGCAGCATCACCGAGGGGATCGTCTCGGCGAAGGCGCGCCAGATCAACTCGCTGAAGCCGGGCTACAAGATCTACAACGCGATCCAGACCGACGCAGCCATCAACCACGGCAACTCCGGGGGCCCGCTGATCGACCGGTACGGGCAGGTCATCGGGATCACCAACCAGATCCTGACCGGGACGAACAACCCGACCAGCGGCAACATCGGCATCGGGTTCGCGGTGCCGATCGACACCGCCCGCTCCGTCGCCCACCAGATCATCCGCAGCGGCCGCGCCGTCCACACCTACCTCGGCATCGCCGGGACGCAGATCACAGCCACGCTCGCCCGCGTGCTGAACCTGCCCGTCTCGAGCGGCGTCCTGGTCGGGAGCGTCCGGCCGGGGTCGCCCGCGGCCCATGCCGGCCTGCACGGCGGCTCCGCCACGGCGACCATCGACGGCCGCACCCTCACCGTCGGCGGCGACGTGATCGTGTCGATCGACGACCACCGGATCGTGCACTTCTCCGACCTGGCCGAGGCGGTCGCCGGCATGAAGCCCGGCGCGCACGTCACGCTCGGGATCATCCGCAAGGGGAAGCGGATGACCGTCCCCGTCACGCTGGGGGCGCAGAGCGGATAGCCGAGATTCGCGCCCTCGGGCGCGATCCGCCGGGGTCCCACCCCACCTGCCATGGGGCCCCGGCGGCCCTCCTCACGTGGGTCAGGCCACGCACGAATCTGCCGGGCCAAGACGCACTAGCGGACTTCGACGATGACGTCGTCGACGGCCGCGAGCGCCTCGCGCACCGCGTCCTCCACCCGGCTCGCCAGCGCATGCCCCTCGCGCACCGTGATCGAGGGGTCGGCCGTGAGCGACGTGACGACGAGCAGGCGCCGGCCCTGGCGGTAGACGACGACCTCGCCCGCCGTCCCCGCCACGGCGCGCACCGCCTCGGCCGCGCAGTCGCGCAGCTCCGGCTCGGTGATGCTGACGTCGTGGGCGGGCTGCGCGTCGGGCGCCGACGGCTCGACGTGGGCGTAGACCCGCGCGATCCCTACCTCCGCCAGGATCTCGCGCTTCAGCCGCTCGACCGCCGCGGCGGCCTGGCGCAGGGTCGCGTCCTCCGGGAGGCGCACGTGCAGCGTGACCGCGCGGCCGGCGGCGTCCTCGAGCACGGTGATGTTGTGCGCCTCGACGACCCCCGGCACCCGTAGCGCCGCGGCCGAGACGCGCTCGTTCGGCCGCTCCTCGGCCAGCGCGGCCGGCTCGACGTGCACCTGCACCTGGGCCCGCCCGAGCGAGTCGCGCACGGCCTGCTCGACCCGGTCCGAGGTGTCGTGCATCTGCTCGAGGCCCTCGAGCCGGGAGACGCCGATCACGACGTCGGCGAAGCTCTCGCCCCCGGCCTCGCGCACCCGCACCGAGCGGACGTCGGCGACGCCGGCCACGTCCCGCACCGCCTGCTCGACCGCGACGGCCTGTCCCAGCGGCGCCCGGTCCATCAGCACGTCGATGTTTCCCGCCGCCAGCCGGACGGCGGCCACGAGGACGATCGCCGCGACGAAGATGGCCGCGACGGAGTCGCCGCCGGGGGCGCCCGCGGCGGCGAGGCCGAGCCCGGCCAGCACGGCCAGGGTGCCGATGAAATCGCTTCCGAAGTGCCACGCGTTCGCGATCAGCGCGGCGTTGCGATCGCGCCGCCCCTGCCGGAGCGACAGGGTCGCCCGGGTCGCATCCACCGCGAGCACGAAGAGGATGACCGCGAAGACGTACGCTTGCGCGTCGACGGGGGAGCTGCCCGAGCGCAGCCGCACCACCGCCTCGCCGGCGATCCAGACGGCGGCGCCGGCGAGGAACGCGGCCTCCGCCAGCGCGGCCAGGTGCTGGGCCTTGCCGTGGCCGTAGGGATGCTCCCGATCGGGCGGCCGCTCCGCCACGCCGACGGCGTACAGCGTCAGCACGGCGGCCACCGCGTCGATGCCGGAATGGGCCGCCTCGGCGAGCACGCCGAGACTGCCGCTGGCGAACCCGACCACTGCCTTCACCACGACGAGGACGACGGCTGCGGCGAGCGAGACCAGCGCCGTGCGGCGCGCGGTCGACATCCGGCCATTGTATTGCGCGCCGACGTTTCCTTTTTTCGTCCGGAAGTGCAATGATTCCCCGGGTTATGGGCGCAAGCGATACGGACAACGGGCGGTCCGGGGATCGCAGCCAGGTGCGCTGCCTGGTGGTCGACGACCACGCCGCGGTTCGCGAGGGCGTGAAGATGATTCTCACGCGCGATCGCGAGATCTCGGTCATCGGGGAGAGCGGCTCCGGCGACGGCGCGGTCGAGATGGCGGACAAGCGCCGCCCCGACGTGATCGTGATGGACGTCCGGATGGACGGCATGGACGGCTTCGAGGCGACCCGCAAGATCATCGCCGCGCATCCCGACATCGCGGTGATCCTCTACACCGCGCACGGCGAGCGCGGCCTCCTGGCCGAGGGGCTCGACTGCGGCGCCCGCGGGTACGTCCTCAAGGACGCGCCGCCGGACGACATCGTCCGCGCGGTGAAACGCGTCGCCGAGGGCGGCGCGTACGTCGACCCGACGCTCGCATCCGAGCTGGTCGCCCCCAAGGCCACGGAACGGCTCCCGGCGCTGTCAGGCCGCGAGCGCGAGATCCTGGGGCTGCTGGCGAACGGGTACTCGAACCCGGAGATCGCCCAGCGGCTGTTCATCAGCCCCGAGACCGTGCGCACGCACGTCCGAAACGCGATGACGAAGCTGGAAGCCGACACCCGCACTCAGGCGGTGGCGCTCGCGCTCCGCTATGAGTTCATCGACTGAGCGCCTCGTCACGGCGG
>JBKPMQ010000248.1:0-5745 GCA_046732235.1 Actinomycetota bacterium | reverse complement strand
CACGGCCAGCTTGGGCACAGACGCCTCGCAGTAGGCGTAGAGGAGCTTCGCGCCGTGGCGGATGATCCCGCCCCACTCCTGGTCGGTGCCGGGCAGGAAGCCGGGCACGTCGACGAACGTGACGACCGGGAGGCCGAACGCGTCGCAGGTGCGGACGAACCGCGCGCCCTTGACGGAGCTGCCGATGTCGAGCACGCCGGCGAGGGCGCGCGGCTGGTTGGCCACGATGCCAACGGGGTAGCCACCCAGACGGGCGAACCCGCAGACGATGTTCTCGGCGAAGCGCTCCTGCACCTCCATGAACTCACCGTCATCGACGACCCGCCGGATCACCTCGTGCATGTCGTAAGGCTTGGTCGGCTCGTCCGGGACCAGCGTGTCGAGCTCCGAGTCCATCCGGTCGGCCGGGTCGGAGGGCGGCTCCCACGGCGGCGCGTCGCCGCTCGACTGGGGCAGGAACGAGAGCAGGTACCGGCAGTCGCCGAACAGCGCCTTCTCGTCGGGCGCGGTGAAATGGGCGACGCCGGAGCGGGTCGCGTGCGCCGTCGCGCCGCCGAGCTCCTCGAAGCTCACCTCCTCGCCGGTCACCGTCTTCACCACCTCCGGGCCCGTGATGAACATGTGCGCGGTGCCCTCGGCCATCATCACGAAATCGGTGATCGCGGGCGAGTAGACGGCGCCGCCGGCGCACGGGCCGACGATCAGCGAGATCTGGGGGATGACGCCGGAGGCCTGGACGTTGCGGACGAAGATGTCCGCGTAGCCGGCCAGCGACACCACGCCCTCCTGGATGCGGGCGCCGCCCGAGTCGTTGATCCCGATGATGGGGCACCGGTAGGTGAGCGCCATGTCCATCACCTTCACGATCTTCTCGGCGAACGCCTCGCCGAGCGACCCGCCGAAGACCGTGAAGTCCTGGGAGAAGACGAACACGCGCCGGCCCTCGATCGTGCCGTGGCCGGTGACGACGCCGTCGCCGTACGGCCGGTTCTCCATCATGTTGAAGTTCGGGCTGCGGTGCTGGACGAAGGCGTCGAGCTCCGTGAAGCTGCCCGGGTCGAGCAGGAGCTCGATGCGCTCGCGGGCGAGCAGCTTGCCCCGAGCATGCTGGCGTTCCACCGCCCGCGGGCTGCCTGCGTTGACGGCCTCGGACCGCAGCCGCGCGACCGCCTCGATCCGCTCCCGGGTCGTGTGCTCGGCCATCCAGGAAGAGCCTACCCGAGTCGCCGGGTGGAGAATCCGCCTGCAGAATTCGACAACCCGACACCCGCCCCGGCGGGTATCATCGCCCCCGCGACCGAGGTAAGGGTCAATTGAAAAGGTTTGGTGAAGATTCACCTTGACGGGACCAGTTAGGCGCGGTACGTTCGACCATGCGAGGCACAACTTCGAGGAGGGTGGGCACCCTGTGGGCGAGCATGCGAGAGCAGATCGTTCTTCTTCCGCGCTACGCGTGGAGCGAGGACGCCGCGGTCTGAGCACGGTGGTAACTGCGCCGGGCAAGGCGCATCGAGCGGTTATCCGACGACCCCGGCCGGCCGGCCGCACCCGCCGGTCGACGGTCCGCTGGGCGCTCGTCCTGGCCGACCTGCTCGGCCTGACGACCGCGGCCGCGAGCGCATATCTGCTCACGCACGGCGGGGTCGGGTTCGACCCGCTGCTCCTCGCGCTGCCCGCATGGGGCCTGCTGGCGGGCTTCTACGGCCTGTACAAGCGCGACCGCGTCGGAGCCGACAACGCGACCCTCGACGAGGTGTGGCCGATCTTCAACTGCATCACGGTGGCGTCGTTCGCCGTGTTCGCGGTCGTGCAGGCCATCGGCCCGTCGAGCCTCCACGGCGGCCGTGTGGTCGCCTTCTGGGCGCTCGCGTCGGTGGCGATCCCCGCCTACCGCAGCATCGCCCGCACCCTGCTGCGCCGCCAGCTCGCGCTGAAGCAGCGCGCGGTCGTGGTGGGCGCCGGCCTGGTCGGGCAGGAGATCGCGCGCAAGGTGCTGCGCCAGCCGAGCTACGGGCTCGACCTGGTCGGCTTCGTCGATCCGAACCCGCTCCAGCTGCACGACGAGCTCCAGCACCTCCCGGTGCTGGGTTCGACCGACGACCTCGCCGAGCTGCTCGTCACGAACGACATCGACCACGTGGTGCTCGCATTCACGGCCGATCACCAGGCCGGGCTCGACGTCGTCCGCGTCTGCAACGAGATGGGCGTGCAGGTCGACATCGTGCCGCGCCTGTTCGAGGTCGTCGGCAGCCGCGCCGCCGTCTACTCGCTCGAGGGCACGCCGCTGCTCGGGCTGACGCCGCCGGTGCTGGGCGCCTCCCACCGCTTCGCGAAGCGGGCGATGGACGTGATGGGCGCGATCTTCGGCCTGGTCGTGCTCTCGCCGCTGTTCCTCGCGTGCGCCATCGCGATCCGCCTGAACAGCGACGGCCCGGTCTTCTTCCGCCAGGTCCGGATCGGCCGCGGCCAGAAGCCGTTCACGATCGTCAAGTTCCGGACGATGGTGGCGGACGCCGAGGAGCGCAAGGCCGAGGTGGCGCACCTGAACGCGCACTTCGGGCTGGGCGACGAGCGCATGTTCAAGATCCCCGACGATCCTCGCCAGACCTCCGTCGGCAAGTTTCTGCGCAAGTACTCGATCGACGAGTTCCCGCAGCTCTGGAACGTCCTGCGCGGCCAGATGAGCCTGGTCGGCCCGCGGCCGCTGATCCCGCACGAGCACCAGTTCGTGAACGACTGGGGCCTGCGCCGGCTCGACCTGACGCCGGGCCTGACCGGCCTCTGGCAGGTGTGCGGACGCAGCGACGTGACGTTCTCCCAGATGCTCGTCCTCGATTACCTGTACGTCACCAACTGGAGCCTCTGGGGCGACATCAAGCTGATCCTCCGCACCGTGCCCGCCCTCATGGGCAAGACGCGCGGCGCGATGTAGCCCGCCGTTCGGGGTCAGACCCCGAACGGATCTGGAACAGAGCTGTCACGGCCGCCCTTCGGGGTCAGACCCCGAACGGATCTGCAACAGAGCTGTCACGGCCGCCGTTCGGGGTCAGACCCCGAATTGGCTCGTGCCTAGGGGCGGGCGCGGAGCGCGTCGTGGGTGCCCCACTCGTCGCGGAGCACCTGGCACACCTCGCCGACCGTCGCCCGCGCGCGGAGCGCGGCGCGCATCGGCACGAGCAGGTTCGCGTCGCCCGTTGCAGCCGCACGCACCTCGGCAAGGGCCGACTCCACCTCGCCGGCGTCACGCTCGGCCCGCAGGGCGGCCGTGCGCTCGCACTGGCGCCGCTCCGCCTCGGGGTCGATCCGGTGCAGCTCGATCGTCGCCTCCCGCTCGGCGGCGTAGCGGTTCACCCCGACGATCACCTGCTCGCCGGACTGCACGCGCTGGTGGTAGGCGAACGCCGCCTGCTCGATCTGGTCCTGCACCCAGCCGTCCTCGATCGCCGCGACCGCGCCGCCCAGCTCGTCCACCGTGGCGATGAGCTCTCGCGCCTGGCCGGCGAGCGCGTCCGTGAGCGCCTCCACGTAGTAGCTGCCGGCCAGCGGATCGGCCGTGTCGAGGGCGCCGGCCTCGGCGGCGAGGATCTGCTGCGTGCGCAGGGCGATCGTCGCGCTGTGCTCGGTCGGCAGCGCGAGCGCCTCGTCGAAGCCGTTCGTGTGCAGGCTCTGCGCCGATCCGCACACCGCGGCGAATGCCTGCACGGCGACGCGCACGATGTTGTTCTCGGCCTGCTGCGCCGTCAGCGTCGAGCCCCCGGTCTGGGCATGGAAGCGCAGCATCAGGCTGCGCTCGTCCCGGGCCCCGAAGCGGTCGCGCATGACCTCGGCCCATACCGTCCGCGCCGCCCGGAACTTCGCCACCTCCTGGAAGAAGTTGTTGTGGGCGTTGAAGAAGAAGGAGAGCCGGCGCGCGAACGCGTCCACCTCGAGCCCCGCATCGACAGCGGCCTGCACGTAGGCGATGCCGTTGGCAAGCGTGAACGCGATCTCCTGCGCGGCCGTCGAGCCCGCCTCGCGGATGTGGTAGCCCGAGATCGAGATGGTGTTGAACCGCGGCAGCCGCTCGGTGCAGTAGCGGAACGTGTCCACCGTCAGGCGCATGCTCGGCCGGGCCGGGAAGATGTAGTTGCCGCGCGCGATGTACTCCTTGAGCACGTCGTTCTGGATCGTCCCGGCGAGCGCCTCGGCCGGGACGCCCTGCTCCTCGGCCACGAGCTCGTACAGGAGCAGGAGCAGCGCCGCCGGCGCGTTGATCGTCATCGAGGTCGAGGCGCTGTCGAGCGGGATGCCCTCGAGCAGGTCGCGCATGTCGAGGATGGAATCGATGGCCACGCCCGTGCGGCCCACCTCGCCGTGGGCCAGCGGGTGGTCGGAGTCGAGGCCGAGCTGCGTCGGAAGGTCGAACGCGACCGAGAGCCCGGTCTGGCCCCGGTCGAGCAGCAGCCGGAAGCGCCGGTTCGTCTCCTCCGCCGACGAGAAGCCCGCGTACTGGCGCATCGTCCAGGGCCGCTCCCGGTAGCCGTCCGGGCGTACGCCGCGCGTGTACGGGAACTCGGCCGGAGGCGGCCGCTCCTCGGGCGCGTCCGCGGCGCGATAGACGGGCTTGATGGGGATCCCCGACTCCGTCGAGCGCTCGCGATCGGTTGCGGCCACGCGATCAGGATAGAGGAGCCCCGGCTGCCCGGATCGCCTTCTTCGACATGGCTGCACGGAAGCGCCGCGTCTCCAGCTGTCCGGAGCCTCCGGGGCTCCCGGGCAACACTAGAACGCCCCGCGACGGCCTTCAACCCGGCGGCCGGCGGATACCCTTGGATGGATGCGGATCACGGTGAGGCTCTTCGCCGCTCTGCGGGAGCGGGCCGGCTGGTCACAGCGGGAGCTCGACCTGCCCGACGGAGCCGTCGTCGCCGACGTGTGGCCGGCCCTGGGGCTGGGCGACGAGCCACCCGGCCTGGCGTATGCCCGCAACCGCGAGTACGCCGACCGCGAGACCGCCGTGGACGCCGGGGACGAGGTCGCCGTCATCCCGCCGGTGTCGGGCGGCGCGTTCGCGGTCGGTCCCGACCCGCTCGACCTCGACGCGGTCGTCGCCCAGGTCGCAGACCCGGCCGCCGGGGCGATCGCGACGTTCGTCGGCACGACCCGCACCGAGAGCCGGGGCCGCACCGTCGTCCACCTCGAGTACGACGCCTATCCCGAGATGGCCGAGTCGGAGATGGCCCGCATCGCCGGCGACGTGAAGGGCCGCCACGAGATCCTCCACGTCGCGATGGCGCACCGCACCGGCCACGTCCCGATCGGGGAAGCCAGCGTCATCATCGCCGTCTCCGCCGCCCACCGCAGCCCGGCGATGGACGCCTGCCACGAGGCCATCGACACGCTCAAGCAGACCGTCCCCGTGTGGAAGAAGGAGGTCTTCGAGGGCGGCGAGGAGTGGATCGGGCGCGAGGGCACATAGACACCCGGCGGGTCCCGGGTACGCTGTGAGCATGAGCTACGACCCCTGGGAGCCGCGCGACGCGCCGACCGGCCTCGCGCCGGTCCCGCCCGAGCAGCCTCCGGAGTTCCGCTCGCCGGTCCAGGAGCACCGCGGGCCGCTGCGCCGGCTCGGCGGCGGCATCGTCGGCATCGGCCTGCTCGCGCTCAAGTTCGTGGGGCAGCTCGCGATCCTCTTCAAGTTCAAGTTCCTGTTCACGTTCGCGATCACCGTCGGGGCCTACGCGCTCGTCTGGGGCTGGTGGTTCG
>JBKPMQ010000247.1:0-11851 GCA_046732235.1 Actinomycetota bacterium | reverse complement strand
GTCCTCACCTACCTCGCGGGCGCGGCGCTCTTGTGGACGCTCGCCGCGGCCATCCTCGGCGCCTTCCAGATCGGCGTTCACGGGTCCGTCGCGACGGCCGTGCACGACGGCTTCCAGCGGGGGCACGTGGCCGTGTCGGTGGCCTGGGTGATGGTCGGCCTCGGCCTGGTCGTGGCGTCGCTTCGCAGCCGCCACCGCGGCCTGCTCCGGGCCGGCGGCATCGCCCTGCTCTTCGTCGCGCTGGGCAAGCTGTTCCTCTTCGACCTGGCCTTCCTGACGGCGATGGCCCGGGCGATCTCGTTCATCGTCACCGGTTCGGTGCTGCTGCTGGCCGCCTTGCTCCTGCAGCGGTTCGGCTACAGCACGCGGGCGCCGGCCTCGTCGTAGGCCTGGACGGCGGCGTTCGCGGCGGGCGAGCCCGGATAGGCGGCGCGGAGCAGCCGGAAGACGAGATGGCCGTTGCTGTCGAGCCCGTCCGCCTGCTGGTAGCCGAGCCGGCGCGGGATGGCGGCGCTGCGCAGGTTGGCGGGGTCGCAGTGGATCTCCATCCTCTCGATCTCGTCCACCTCGAAGGCGACCCGCGTGAGCGCCGCCGTCGACTCGCGCGCAAGCCCGCGGCCGGCGGCGTCGGCGCGGATCCAGTAGCCGATCTCGCGGGCGTTGCCGTCCAGGCGCGGGTGCAGGCCGGTGCCGCCGACGACTCGGCGCTCGTCCGGCTCGAAGATGCCGTACACGGCGTCGTCGCCCCGCGCGAAGTCCTCCGCGAACCGGGTCAGCAGCTGTCGCCTCTGCTCGAGCGTGGACGGCTCCGCCTCGGCCCACGCCATCCACGGCCGCAGGTGGTCGAGGCTCGTGTCGATCGCGTCCTTCGCGAGCCCCGCGTCGGCCGGGTCCCAGCAGCGGACCACGAGCCGCGCGGTCTCGATCCGGAACGCCTTCGAGCCGCGCGTCTGCATGCCGTCAGGCTAACTCCGGGGATCCGCGTAGGCTTCCGGTCGCCGCATGCGCATCCTGCTCACGAACGACGACGGGGTCACGTCCCGCGGCCTCCTGGCCGCGAAGCGCGCCCTCGACACCGTCGGGACGGTGTCGGTGATCGCACCCGACTCGAACCGCAGCGCGGTCGGACGCGGCATCACCATCGACCGGCCCCTGACCGTCGTCGAGCAGACCCTCCGTGACGGGTCGATTGCGTACGCGACCGACGGCACGCCCGTGGACTGCGTCCGGTTCGCCGCGCTCGGGCTCCTCGGCGAGCCGCCCGACCTGATCGTCGCCGGGATCAACTACGGCGTGAACCTGGGCGACGACATCACCTACTCGGGCACCGTCGCCGCGGCGTTCGAGGGGATCGTGCTCGGGATCCCCGCCGTGGCCGTCTCGCAGCAGAGCCCGGAGGCGGGCATCCACTTCCGCCGCCAGTCGGGGTACGACTTCGCACCCGCGGCGGACTTCCTGCCCCGCCTGGTCGCGCTGATCGGGGAGCGCGGCCTGCCGCCGCGGACGATCCTGAACGTGAACGTCCCGCCGCCGCCCGTCTCCGGCGTGTCGGTCGTCCGCCTCGGGCGGCGCATCTACCAGGACCGGCTCGAGCTCGAGTCGGACGAGCAGGGCCGCCGCCGCTACCACATCTACGGCGACGATCCGTCCTACCACGACGAGCCCGACACCGACTTCCACGCGATCGGGAAGGGCCGGATCGCGGTCACCCCGGTGCACCTCGACCTGACAAGCGGGCCCGGGCTCACGGAGGTCGGGTCGTGGCCGCTCGCGGCCGGGGTGGTCTAGTCGGAGTCGGCGGCGGCGAGGAGGCCGGGCAGGTCGAGCGGCTCGGTCACCATCGCCAGCGAGCCGTCCGGGCGCAGTGGCCACTCCTCGCGCGGCCGGTCCCAGTAGAGCTCGATGCCGTTCCCGTCCGGGTCGTGGAGGTAGAGCGCCTGGGAGACGCCGTGATCGGACGCGCCGTCGAGGCCGACGTTGTGGTCGAGCAGCCGCCGCAGCGCCCGGCCCAGGTCGGAGCGGGTGGGGTAGAGGATGGCCAGGTGGTAGAGCCCGGTCGTGCCCCGCGGCGGGGGCGGCCCGCCGGCGCTCTCCCACGTGTTCAGACCGATGTGGTGGTGGTAGCCGTCGGCGGCCATGAACGCCGCCTGATGGCCGTAACGCTGGCGCAGCTCGAACCCGAGCACCTCGCCGTCGAAGGCGACGGCGCGGTCGACGTCCGACACCTTGAGGTGCACGTGCCCGATCCTGGTGCCCGAGGGGATCCGGTACTCCTCCACACGCCTCAGCCTACCGGTCTCGGCCGGCAACCGGGGTCTGACCCCGAACGGCGGGCGTGCCGAAGTCGTGACGGATTCGTGACCGGGGACAGCCCCCGTGCCGGGGACTGTCCCCGTCCCGGCGCGGTTGGCAGGGTTCCGCGCAGGGCGGCGCTCAGCTTACGGTGAGCTTCGTGTCCATGCCGAGGGCCTTGTGCCCGGGCACGGAGCAGAACAGGTCGTAGGTGCCGCTCTTCAGGGTGACCGTCAAATCCTTCGTGCCCGTGCCGAAGGTGGGAGTCGCCTGGTCGGAGACGCCGGGGCCGTCGACCGTCAGGTTGTGGGCGGACGGGCCCTGGTTGGTCACGACGAACGTGTAGGTGCCGGGCTGCACCGTCGAGCCGCCCGCAACCGTGATCGAGAAATCCTTCAGCGTGACGTCAATCTTCTTCCCCGATGCGGTCGGCGCCGAGCTGCTTCCACCGCCGCCGCCGGAGGATCCGCCGCCGCACGCGGTGAGGGCGAGGGTGAGGGCGGCCGCGACGGCCACAAGACGTAGGCTTCTCATGTGGCGTTGTACGCTCCCCTGCGCAGATTGGTTTGGTCCGTGTGACTCGCGTTACGGGGCCCGGCGGGGCCTCTCCGGCGACATGGTTGTTCGACTTCGACGGCACGCTCGTTGACTCGGTGGAGCTGATCCTGGATTCGCTGCGGCACGCGACGCGGACGGTGCTCGGCCGGGTCGTCCCCGACGAGGTGCTGCGGGCCCGGGTCGGCAGGCCCCTGCGCGACCACATGCGCGAGCTCGACGCCGAGCGAGCCGACGACCTCGTCGCCGTCTACCGCGAGCACAACCTCCGCCGCCACGGCGACCTGCTGCGGCCCTATCCCGGCGTCGCCGAGATGCTGGCCGGCCTGCGCCGGCGCCGCGCGCGGATCGGCATCGTGACCTCCAAGATGCGTCCGGCGCTCGACGTCGGCATGGCGCTCGTGCCGCTGGGCGAGTTCGACGTGATCGTGACCTGCGAGGACACCGACCGGCACAAGCCCGACCCGGCCCCGGTGCTGCACGGGCTCGACCTGCTCGGCGCCGACCCGCACACGACGGTCTACGTGGGCGATTCGCCGTACGACGTCCGCGCCGGCCGGGCGGCGGGCGTCGCGACCGCGGCGGCGCTCTGGGGCGCATTCCCGGCGGACGTGCTCCGGGCCGAGCGCCCCGACCGCGAGCTCGGGAGGCCGGAGGAGGCGCTGACGTGGTGAGGGTCGAGACGCGGGCGGCCGAGCTCCGCCGTCTGATCTCCGAGGCCAACCACCGCTACCACGTGCTCGACGCGCCGACGGTGTCGGACGGCGAGTACGACGGCTGGGTGCGCGAGCTGCAGGCGATCGAAGACGAGCACCCCGAGCTCGTCACCCCCGACTCGCCCACCCAGCGCGTCGGCGCGCCGCCCTCGAGCCAGTTCGCCCAGGTCGAGCACCCCCAGCCGATGCTCTCGCTCGCGAACGCGCGCACCGACGACGAGTTCTGGACCTGGGTCGAGCGCCTGCGGCGCCTGCTCGACGGCGAGCCCTTCCAGCTCGTGACGGAGCCGAAGATCGACGGGCTCGCCATCTCGCTCCTGTACGAGCGGGGCAGCTTCGCCCGCGGCGCGACCCGCGGCGACGGCGTCATCGGCGAGGACGTGACCGCCAATCTGCGCACCGTGCGCTCGATCCCGCTGTCGCTGCCCGGAGACGCGGGGCCGCTCCCCGAGCTGGTCGAGGTGCGCGGCGAGGTGTACCTGCCGCTGCAGGGGTTCGCCCGGGTGAACGAGGAGCAGGTCGCGGCCGGCGCAAAGCCGTTCATGAACCCGCGCAACTCCGCCGCCGGCTCGCTGCGCCAGAAGGACCCGGCGGTCACGGCGCGGCGCCCGCTGGCCCTCTGGGCCTACGCGATCGGCGCGAGCCAGGGGCTCGAGGTCGAGTCGCACTGGGACGCGCTCGCGTGGCTGCGCGACCACCACTTCCCGGTCAGCCCCGGCGTGCGCCTGCACGAGGATCCCGCCGAGGCCCTGGCCGCCTGCCACGAATGGGAGGAGCGCCGGGCGGAGCTCCCGTTCGACGTCGACGGGGCCGTCGTCAAGGTGTCGTCGTACGAGCAGCAGCGGCGGCTGGGGTCGGTCGGCCGCGACCCGCGCTGGGCGGTCGCGTTCAAGTTCCCGCCGACGACAGCGCTGACGACGCTCGAGCGGATCGGCCTGAACGTCGGCCGCACCGGTGCGATGAACCCCTACGCAGTGCTCGAGCCGGTGAACGTCGGCGGCGTGACCGTGTCGATGGCGACGCTGCACAACGAGGACGACATCCGCCGCAAGGACATCCGCGAGGGCGACCGGGTGATCATCCAGCGCGCCGGCGACGTGATCCCGCAGGTCGTCGGCCCGGCGCCGGAGCAGCCCGGGAAGCGGGGCGAGCCGTGGTCGATGCCCGACCGCTGCCCGGTATGCGACCACCCGGTGGTGCGCGCCGAGGGCGAGGCCCGCCACTACTGCTCGAACCGGGCCTGCCCGTCGCGCGGGTACGAGGGACTGCGCCACTTCGTCTCGCGGGGCGCCATGGACGTCGACGGCGTGGGGGAGAAGCTGGTGCGCAAGCTGATGGAGGTTGGCCTCGTCGCCCAGCCGCAGGACTTCTACAAGCTCACCGTCGCCGACCTGCTCGCGCTCGACGGCTTCCAGGAACGCTCGGCCGAGAAGGCGATCGAGGCGATCGAGACGTCGAAGCGGCAGCCGTTCGGGCGCGTGCTCTTCGCCCTCGGCATCCCGCACGTGGGGTCGGTCACCGCCCAGGCGCTGGCCGACGGCTTCGGGTCGATGGAGGCGCTGCGGGCGGCGACGGCGGAGGAGATCGCCGAGGTCGAGGGTGTCGGCCCGGTGATCGCCGAGCAGGTGGCGGGCTGGTTCGTCGACGAGGAACACGCCGCGATCGTCGACGCGCTCACCGAGGCCGGGCTCGTGATGACCGGGCCAAAACGGCCGCAGGCGGCGGCCGGTCCCCTGACGGGGAAGACGTTCGTCGTCACCGGCACCCTCGACGGCTTCTCGCGGGAGGAGATCGCCGAGCACCTGGCGGGGCTGGGCGCGAAGGTGACGAACAGCGTCTCCTCCAGCACCGACTACCTGCTCGCGGGTGCGGGCGGCGGATCGAAGCGGGCGAAGGCGGAGAAGCTGGGCGTGCCGGTGATCTCCGAGGCCGAGCTGGCCGACCTCGTCGCCTCCGGCGGCTGAAGCTCAGGGCGCCGACGCCGCCAGAAGCTGCACGATCCGGTCCTGCAGCCGGTGCGCGGCGACGATGTTCATGTGGGGCCGGTTCATGACGATCGAGAACGCGAGGTGATGGCCGTTGCGGGCGGTGACGAAGCCGGAGAGCGCGGAGGCGCCGCGCAGCGTGCCGGTCTTCGCAAGGGCGTTTCGGAACGCCGGGCCCGACCGCATCCGGTCGGTGAGCGTGCCGCTCACGCCCGCCACCGGCAGGGCATGGCGGTAGAACCAGCCGTACTGCTGGTTCGCGGCACGGCGCAGGACGCCGACGATCTGGCGGGCCGAGAGGCGGTTGCCTTTCGAGAGGCCGGAGCCGTCCCAGATCCGCGCGCCGGCCAGGTCGACGCCGAGGTTGTGGACGTAGCGGCGGGTGATGCCTGTGCCGGCCTTCGTGCTCCCCCGCTGGCCGGCGTCGACGGCGAGATCCTTGGTGAGCGTCTCGGCGTAGAAGTTGTCCGAGATCTGATCCATCTGGTACACGAGCCGGTGGATCGTCGGCGAGAGCTCGGTCGCCAGCCTGCGGGCGGTAGCCGGATGCGTTCCGGTGCGGGCGCGACGGCCGACGGCGATGCCGCGGCGCTGGAGCGCCAGCGTGAGCTGCTGCGCGGCGCGCAGGGCCGGGGAGGGGGCGGTCGCGAAGTCGCCGAACCGCAGCAGGTCCTCGTTCACCGTCAGGGCCGAGAGGGGCGGGCAGTCCATCCACGAGTCGCGCTTCCAGTCCGGTCCTCTCCGGATCGTGTCGAACGCGCTCTCGTCGCCGACGACCGCCCCCGTGATGCGCTTCACGCCGGCCCTCTGCAGGCGGACCGCGAGGTCGTGCACGAGGCCCGACGCGCCGCCGAACGCGACCCGCGAGAACGGGACGGTCGAGAAGGAGGGATCGCCCCCGCCGACGAGCCACAGGTTGCCGTGCAGCGTGCCCGCGGTCAGCGCGCCCGTGGCCATGGCCCGGGTCGCGAGCCGGTTGGCGAATCCGAGCCGTCCGAGCGCCGCGGCGCTCGTCATGAGCTTCATGTTCGACGCCGGCCGCAGCTCCACGCGGCCGTGGTAGACGGCGAGCAGGCGGCCCATGCCGCGGTCGTAGACCGCGAGGCCGGTCTTGCCGCCCGCGAACTGCGAGGCGGCGACCATGCCGTCGATCTTGCGGTCGAGCGCGGACGCGCCCAGCGCCGGCGGGGCGGCGGCGAGGAGAAGCGCGCAGGCGGCGACCAGGATCCGTGACGCCGTCACGAGCGAAAGGGGAGGGCGAGGAGGTTGGCTCTCCGCGCTAGCGGGAGAGCGCGAGCTCCTCGCGAACGGCCTGGAACAGGCTCTTGTCGATCTTGCCGTGGTAGATGGGGACCGACTGCTCGTAGCAGAGGCGGATGACATCCTCCCGCTTCATGCCGTACTCCTTGGATAGCTCGTCCGGCGTCAGGTGGTTCGCCATGCCTGCCCCCTTGATGGTGTTCGGAATTGAAAAACCCACCGGGCAGAATGCTCGGTGGGCTCTAGCGTGCCTGCTCCTCGTGTGCGCGCGCCTCGGGCAATTCAGGCGCGCTCCTCGCAGACATCCATGTCCACACTGTAGCGACGTGCCCGGACGCCGTCAATCGTCTCGCGGGGCCTGTTCAGACGGGGTTCGGGAGGTCGATGAAGACGTGCTCTACGCCGAAACGGCCGGCGATCAGATCGCCCAGGACGCGCACGCCGAAGACCTCGGTGGCGTAGTGGCCGGCGGCGACGAAATGGATGCCCGCCTCGCGTGCGGCGGCCATTGCGGGCTCCCGCGGCTCGCCCGTGATGAAGCAGTCCGCGCCCGCGTCGGCGGCCGCCGCGAGCTGCTCCGCCGCGGCGCCGCTGATGATTGCCACCCGTGCGACCGCCTCGGGCCCGTCGGCGAAGACGAGCGGGTCGGGCGTCACCTCCTTGCGCACGCGCCCGACCAGCTCGTCGAGCGAGATCGGCGGCTCGGCACGGGCGATGAACCCGATGGTGCGGTCGTGGATTCGGCCGAACTCCTCCAGGTCGTCCAGGCCCAGGAGGCGGCAGAGGAGGGCGTTGTTGCCCACATCCGGGTGGGCGTCGAGGGCGAGGTGGTAGGCGACCAGCGACAGGTCGGCATCGAACAGCGTCTTCAGCCGGTCGCGCTCGCGGGGCCCGATCCGGCGCGGGTCGGACTTCCAGAAGAGGCCGTGATGCACGATCAGCATCTGCGCCCCGGCGTCGGCCGCCCGGTGGAAGAGCTCGAGCGAGGCGCTGACGCCGGTCGCGATCCGGGTCACCTCCTCGGCGCCGGCCACCTGAAGCCCGACCGGAAGGGCGTCCGGATAGGCGTCGGCCTGCAGCAGGCCGTCCGCGAAGGCGACGATCTCGTCTCTCCCGGCCACGCGCGTACGCTACCGCCCGAACGGGTGGTCCCACCACCCCACCCCGTTGCGCCGGGCCGTGCGCCTGGTCATGCTTCCGGCATGGAAGAGCGCAGGTCGTTGCAGCAGCGCCTGGAGGGTCATCTCCCGCCGCGATCCGGACCGTTGCGCCGGGAGGCGTTCACGGGCCCGACCACCGGCGGCCTCCGCGCGCGGATCCTGATCCAGATCGACCGCGCCGTGGAGATCTTCGAGGTCGACCGGCTGCTGTACGACATCGAGATCGAGGCCCAGCAGCGGTGGCTGCGGCGGATGATGGCGTTCGACGCCTACTGCGCCCGCCGCGACGCCGCCCGCGGGAGCGGGCGGCCGGGCGCGCCGCCTGTGCGATAATCCGGCGTCCCCGGGGCGTGGCGCAGCCTGGTAGCGCGCACCGTTCGGGTCGGTGAGGTCCCGAGTTCAAATCTCGGCGCCCCGATGGCAGCGAGGCCGCGAACTCGCGGCGGGGGGACTGTCCCCGGACGGGGACAGTCCCCACATCGCTCCGATACGCAACCTATAAGTTGCGTATACTGCCGCGATGCGCATCCTCGTTCTGGGCGGGACGTCGTTCGCGGGCCGGCACCTGGTCGAGCTCGCCGGCGCCCGCGGGCACGAGCTCGTGCTCTTCAACCGCGGTCGGACGGGCGCCGGCCTTCATCCCGGCGTCGAGCGGGTCGTCGGCGAGCGGGCCGGGAGCCTCGAGGGCCTACGCGGCCGGACGTTCGACGCCGTCGTCGACATGTCCGGCTACTTCCCGCCGGACGTCGAGCGCTCGGCATCGCTGCTCGCGGGATCGGCCGGCGGCTACCTGTTCGTCTCGAGCCGCAGCGTCTATGTCGACCACTCCCAACCCGGGGCGAACGAGGACTCCGCGGTCGCCGAGCTGCCGCGCGGCGCGCCCGCGGACGAGATCACGGGGGAGAGCTACGGGCCGCTCAAGGTCATGTGCGAGCGCGCGGCCCAGGCCGCATTCGGCGACCGGGCGCTCATCCTGCGCCCCGGCCTGATCGTCGGGCCGTACGACCCCACCGGCCGGTTCACGTACTGGCCCGTCCGGGTCGCCGAGGGCGGCGACGTGCTCGTGCCGGCGCCGCCGGATCAGCCGATCCAGTTGATCGATGCGCGCGACCTGGCGGCGTTCATGCTGCACCTGCTGGAGCGCGACATGCGCGGCACGTTCGACGTCGTCAGCCCCGCCGGGACGCTCACCCTCGGCCGCGTGCTCGACGCCTGCGCGGCGGCGGGCGGCGGCGATGGCCGCCTCGTCTGGGTCGACGAGGCGTTCCTGCTCGAGCGCGGCGTGGAGCCGTGGACGGAGCTCCCGCTGTGGACGCCGGGCGAGGAGATGGCGGGCTTCCAGCGCTCGGACGTCTCCCGGGCGCTCGCAGCCGGCCTGACGATCCGCCCCGTGGGCGAGACGGTCGCCGACACGCTGCGCTGGGCGCGCGAGGCCCACCCGGATCCCGGGCCGGCCATGACCCGCGAGCGCGAGGCGGCGCTTCTGCGGGAGTGGTGCTTGCTCTAGGCTCCGGGGCCGTGACGCGCTCGCAGGATGCCGACGCCCTGGTGATCTTCGGGATCACCGGCGACCTGGCGAGGAAGATGACATTCCAGGCGCTCTACCTGCTCTCCCGTCGGCATGGGCTGTCGTGTCCCGTGGTGGGCGTCGCGAAGGATGTGCTCACCGACGACGAGCTTCGCGGCCGCGCCCGCGAGGCGATCCAGGACTCGGGCACGGAGGTGGACGACGAGGAGTTCGCGGAGTTCGCGAAGCGCCTCCGGTATGTGCAGGGCGACTTCGGCGACGAGGCCACCTACGCCGCAATCGCGAACGCGATCAAGGGCGTCAAGGCGCCCGTGTTCTATTTGGAGGTGCCGCCGTCGCTCTTCGCCACGGTGGTCAAGGGGCTCGCCGGGGCCGGCCTCACGGAGAACGCGCGGGTCGTCGTCGAGAAACCGTTCGGGCACGACCTCGAGTCCGCCCGTGCGCTCGCCGCCGAGCTGCACGAGCTGATCGACGAGTCGCAGCTCTTTCGGATCGACCACTTCCTCGGCAAGATGCCGGTGGAGGACATCCTCTACCTGCGCTTCGCCAACTCGCTGCTCGAGCCGGTGTGGAACCGAAACCACATCGCCTACGTCGAGATGACGATGGCGGAGGACTTCGGGGTCGAGGACCGGGGCCACTTCTACGACGCCGTCGGGGCGCTCCGCGACGTCGTCCAGAACCACATGATGCAGGTGCTCTCGCTGATCGCCATGGAGCCGCCGGCGCGCAAGGGCCTGGCGGCCATCGACGATCGCAAGCGCGACGTCTTCACCGCCATGCCCGAGCTCGACCCCGAGCGGATCGTGCGCGGGCAGTACGACGGCTACCTGGAGATCGACGGCGTCAGGAAGGGATCGGACACCGAGACGTACGTCGCCCTGCGGGCGGAGATCGACAACTGGCGCTGGGAGGGGGTGCCGTTCTTCATCCGGGCGGGCAAGGCGCTTCCCATGCGGGCGACCGAGGTGCGTGTGGTATTCAAGCGGCCCCCGAAGCTCGGGTTCCTCTCCGGGAGCCACCGCCCGGCCCCCAACCAGTTCGTGGTGCGCATCGACCCGAATCCGGGCACCACGATCGAGCTCCAGTCCCTGCGGGCGGGCGAGCCGGGGATCCACACGGTCAGCCTCGACCTCGAGCTGGCCGCCGACGGGATGGAGGCGCCGACGGCGTACCAGGAGCTGCTCGCCGCGGCGCTCCGGGGCGACCGCAGTCACTTCACCAGGCAGGACGTCGTCGAGGAGACCTGGCGGATCGTGCAGACCGTGCTGGACGACCCCCCGCCGGTCAAGGTCTACGAGCAGGGCTCCTGGGGCCCGGCGAAAGCCGACCGGATCACGGCCGGCCACGGCGGCTGGCACACGCCCTGGACGGGCCGCGACCGCTAATCGGGGTCTGACCCCGAACGTCGGCTGTGACACCGGCGTTGCACATCTGTGACGCCTACTCGGTCTCGATGCGGCGGCCGACCTCGCGCACGATGTCGACGAGCGCGTGGGCGTCGTCCTCCGTCGTCCGGTAATTGACCATGCACGGCCGCAGGCACCAGCGGCCGTCGACGACGGCGCCGGTGACATAGACGCGGCCGTCGCGCTGGAGCGCGCCGACCAGGCGGCGGTTGTGCGCGTCGGGATCGCCCTGCGACGGGACGCGCCGGAACGGCACGATCGAGAGCGACGGCTCGGTCATGAGCTCGAGGTCGTCGGCGTCGCGCACGAGATGGGCGACGAGCCGGGCGAGCTCGAGGTCGTGTTCGATCGCCTCACGGAACGCCTCGGCGCCGTGCGCCCGCAGCGCCAGCCACAGCTTGAGCGCCCGGAACGGCCGCGAGTACTCGAGCGTCCACTCGACCGGGTGCTCGCCGAACTCGATCTCGGGGATGTAGGGCGCGTCGTGCGCGAACGCCGCCTCGAGGTCGGCCCGGTTGCGCACGAGGAGCACGCCGCACGCCTTGGGCACGAAGAGCCACTTGTGGCCGTCGAGCGCCGCCGAGTCGGCCAGCTCGAGCCCGTCGAACAGGTGCCGTGCCGAAACGGTCGCCGCCGCCGGGAGGCCGTAGGCGCCGTCGACGTGCAGCCAGACGCCGTGGGCCGTGCACACCTCGGCCACCGCCCGGATCGGATCGACGGCGCCGGTGAGCGTTGTCCCCGCCGTCGCGACCACGGCGACCGGCCGCAGGCCGTCGGCGACGTCGCGGTCGATCGCGGCCGCGAGGGCGTCCGGCCGCATGCGCCGGGACGAGTCGATCTCGATCGCCCGCAGGGCCTTGCGGCCCAGGCCGAGCACCTCGACCGCACGCTCGACGCTCGAGTGGGCCTCGACGCTCGTGTACACCACGCCGCGGCCGTCGCGCTG
>JBKPMQ010000246.1:0-5830 GCA_046732235.1 Actinomycetota bacterium | reverse complement strand
GCCGAGCGCTTTATCCGCACCCTGCTCGAGCGCTGGGCCTACGCCACCCCGTACCTGACAGAACACGACCGCGCACACGCCCTACCAAGCGCAATCGACACCTACAATCGCAACCGACCACACCGCGCCCTCGACGGGCGGACACCCCCCAACGCGTCAACAACCTATCTGGGACGAACATCTAGGCGGCCCGCGCGTCCTGTTCGCGCGCGGCGCGCAGGACGGTGGTCATGTCCTCGCCCCGGGCGGGGCGGGCAAACAGGTAGCCCTGCCCGACGTCGCAGCCGACCGTGCGCATGTGCGCCAGCTGGCCGTCGGTCTCGATGCCCTCGGCCACCGCGACCAGGCCGAGCGCGTGGGCGAGGGCGACGACATTCGTCGTGATCGCCGTGTCCTTCGCGTCGCGCTCGACGCCCTGCACGAACGAGCGGTCGACCTTGATCATGTCGACGGGGAAGTGGCGCAGCTGCGCGAGCGAGGAGAAGCCGGTGCCGAAGTCGTCGATGGCGATGCGCACACCGGCGTCGTGAAGCTGCTGCAGCTCGGCCCGGGCGCGGTCGGCGGCGCCACCGGGGACGATCGCCGTCTCCGTCACCTCCAGGCCGAGGTTGCGGGCCGGAAGGCCGGCAGCCTGGAGCGCGCGGTCGACGGCGGCGGGCACGCCGCCCATGGTGAGCTGCTTGCCGGAGACGTTGACCCATGTGACGAAGTCGCGGCCGACGACGCCGTCCCGCAGCCAGCCGGCGGTCTGGCGGCAGGCCTCGCGCAGGACGAGCTCGCCGAGCGTCGCGATCAGGCCGGACGACTCGGCGACCGGGATGAAGATGTCCGGGCCGACGGGGCCGCGTGTCGGCGACGTCCAGCGCACGAGCGCCTCGACGCCGACGATCTCGCCGCCCGAGAGGGAGACCTCGGGCTGGTAGTGGACGGCGAACTCGCGCCGGGCGAGCGCGGCCCGCAGGTCGTTGTCGAGCCCGAGCAGCTCGTCCGGGTGGCGGGCCATCTCGCTGCGGAAGACCTCGTGGCGGCCGCGGCCGGCGTCCTTGGCGGCGTACATCGCGACGTCGGCGTCGCGGACGAGCTCGTCCCCGCCCCCCTCGCCCGTCCGCACCGCGATGCCGATGCTGGCAGCCACCTGGAGCTCGCGGCCGGCGACGGTGGCCGGCTCGGCCAGGCCCGCCAGCGCCCGCCGGGCGACGCTCACGGCCAGCGGCTCGTCGGCGCCGTCGAGCAGCACCGCGAACTCGTCGCCGCCGAAGCGGGCAACGGTGTCGGTCGGGCGGACGGTCTCGTTCAGGCGCTCGGCGACGATCCGCAGCAGCTGGTCGCCGGCCTCGTGGCCGAGGGTGTCGTTCACCTGCTTGAAGCCGTCCAGGTCGAGGATCAGTACCGCCACCGCCTCGCCGGCGCGGGCTGAGCGGGTGAGGGCCTGCTCGAGCCGGTCGCGGAAGAGGCTGCGGTTGGCGAGCCCGGTGAGGCCGTCGTGGTAGGCCTGGCGCACGAGCTCGTCCTGCAGGCGCACGCGCTCGGTCGCGTCGCGGGCGTTCAGGACGACGCCGCGGATCCCGCGGTCCTGGCGCAGGTCGGTGACGTGGGCCTCCAGGTGGCGCCACTCGCCGAGCTGGTTCACGAGCCGGAACACGATCTCCTCGGCGCGGCCGCTGGTCTGTGCGGAGCGCACCAGCGCGTGGTCGTCGGGGTGCAGGAAGCGGAGGAGGCCGTTGCCGAGAACCGCGTCCTCGGACACACCCAGCATGGTGGTGACCGACCGGCTGACATGGCGGCAGCCGCTCTCGCCAAGGACGATCACGAGGTCGGTCGACGAGTCGACGATGCTGCGGAAGTGGGCGGTCTGGCGGCGGGTGGCCGCGATCAGGGCGAGCGCGAGGATGAGCGAGACCAGCAGCCCGACCAGTCCGAGCACCGCCTGCATGACGATCAGCCCGGTGACGCTCGAGTCGCTCTGGGCGACGATGGTGCGGGCGGTGTTCAGCGCGACGTCGCCCGTCAGCACCGAGAGCACGCGCAGGCGGGTGAGCGGGTCGGTCGCGCGCACACGCTCGTGGGCGGTGAGCGGCACCGCCGCCACGGGCCGGCCGGCGAGGTACGCCGCGCCGGTGTGGGTCATGTCGTCCACGAGCCGCAGCTCCTGGCGCAGCTGCTTGCGGACGGTCGCGTCCGTCGTCGGCGGGAGCTCGGCCTCGTCGTCGTTGCCGGGGACGTCGGGCGCCTTGCCGCCGTCGAGGAGGGCGTGCACGCTCCCGCGCAGGATCGCCGCCGTCCCGTCCGGATTTGCCTGGACGCCCGAGCGGACGAGGATCACCTGCTGGACGTAGTCCGAGGCGAGCGTCTGCTGGCGCTCGGCGACACGGAGGACGTCCGCGCGGTGCGCCGAGCGGGCGGTCTGCCAGATCGTGAGGGCGATGGTGGCCGTCGAGCAGAGCGCGAACGTGAGCAGGATGGCGACGACCGGGAGCCGGCCCCGGGCCGCGTAGGGCCTGAACGCGGCGGGCGCGCGCACGTCGCCTACCCCACCACGAGGACGGCGTGCATCCCGCCCATGTAGTGACCGGCCATGTTGCAGAAGATCTCGTACCGCCCCGGCCGCAGCGCCAGCGTCAGCGCCCGCACGCTCCCCGGGGCCCCGGGCTCGAGCGACCCCAGCTCCACGGGCTCGAGCGCGACCTCGTCCACCGTGAGGCCGTCGCTGCGCATCGGCAGCGCCGTCGAGGGATCGCGCACGACGATCAGCTCGTGCAGGTCGGGGCCGTCGTTTGCCACCTCCAGCCGTACCCGGCCGGGGGCCAGGTGCCGCGGCGCGGTGATGCGGAAATCACGCTCGGTGATCCGGACGACCCGGATGCCGGCGGAAGCACGGCCGCCGCCGCACGCCGCGAGCGCGAGCAGGCCGGCGCACGCGAGCATGCCCGCGAAGAGCGCAACCGGCCGGTGAGGAGCGCTGAACATGCCCCGGTGGATCGGCGCGGCCTCCCCGTTTTTGAGTAGACCGGCCTTCCGGCGGCCGCTGGTAGCCTGCCCGCGTGCAGCCCGGAACCCCTGTCCCGAGCGTCGTCGTGTACGACCAGGACGTCCGGCCGGTGGACATCGCGGAACTGGCCGAGGACGGCCCGTACCTGCTCTCGTTCTACCTGTACGACTGGACCGGCACCTGACGGACCCAGCTGCGGCTCCTGCGGGACAGGAGCGACGAGTTCACGGAGGCGGGGGTGCGCCTGTTCGCGATCTCGCGCGACAGCCCCTACTCGCACAAGCGCTACGCCGAGCAGCAGTGGCTGACCTATCCGCTGCTCTCGGACTGGTCGGCCGCCGCGGTGCGGGCGTTCGGTGTCAGCCAGAACCTGGACGGGCTCGAGGACACGCCCGTGCGCAGCTGCTTTCTCGTCGACGGCGACGGCGTCGTCCGCAAGACCTGGCGGTACGGCGACGACGAGGTTCCCGACGTCGACGAGCTCCTGACCGCGGCCCACGCGCTGTGAGCATGCGGCGCCTCGACTCCGGGGCCGCGCAGGCGGGGTGAGACGGGGCGCTTCCGGCCCTCCCTCAACTCTGCGGACGCCGCACCGAAGACCCGGGCATGCCGACCGTGCGCACCGCCCTGACCGGCGCCCTCCTGCTCGACCTCCCGGACGTGCTCGCCGCCCCGGCGGTCTCGACGCGCACCACCGCGATCGCTGCGGTCGTGCTCGCCCCGGCCGGCGCGGCCCTGGCGGTCGGCGCGTCACGGGCGCTCTCGAGCTGGATCGACGCCGCCGTCGCGCGCGGCGACGGCCGCTAGAAGAGCCCGGCGAACGTCTGCGCCAGCAGGAAGACGTTCAGGCAGACGATCACGCTCGCGACGAAGACCGCCGCGACCGTCGTCACGTGCCGGTTCGTGAGCCCGCCCATCAGCTTGCGGTTGCGGCAGAAGATCACGAGCGGGATGAGCGCGAACGGAATGCCGAACGAGAGCGCGACCTGCGACAGCACGAGCGCCTTGGACGGGTCGAGCCCGACCGCGAGCACGATCAGGGCGGGCGCCATCGTCACCGCCCGGCGCAGGAAGAGCGGGATCGAGCGCTCGATGAAGCCCTGCATCACCACCTGGCCGGCGAGGGTGCCGACCGACGACGACGAGAGCCCCGACGCGAGCAGGGCGATGCCGAACATCGTGTCTGCGTGGGGCCCCACCTCGCGGCCGAGCATGTGCGCAGCCTCCTCGATGCCGTCCACCCCGGTGAAGCCGTTCGCGTGGAAGACGGCGGCGGCGGTGATGAGCATCGACATGTTGACGACGCCGGCGATCGACATCGCGATGACGACGTCGACGAGCTCGAAGCGGAAGATCCGCCGCCGCGCGGCCGGCGTCCCCCCGACGACGCGCCGCTGCGTCAGGGCGGAGTGCAGGTAGATCACGTGCGGCATGACCGTCGCACCGAGGATGCCGGCGGCGAGCAGGACGCTCTCCGAGCCGCTGAAGCGGGGCACGAGGAGACCGCTCGCGATGCCGTGCGGCGACGCGTCCGCGTTCACCACCTCGAACGCGAACCCGGCCACGATCAGTCCGACGAGGCCGACGATGACGGCCTCGAGGTGCCGGAAGCCTCCCCGCGTCTGCAGGCCCAGGATCGCGAACGCGAAGGCGCCCGTCAGCAGCCCGGCCCACACGAGCGGGACGCCGAAGAGCAGGTTCAGGCCCAGGGCGGCGCCGATGAACTCGGCCAGGTCGGTCGCCATGGCGATCAGCTCGGCCTGCACCCAAAGGCCGATCGTGACCGGCCGCGGGAATTGCGCCCGGCACACCTCGGGCAGGTTCATCCCGGTGGCGATGCCCAGCTTCGCGCTCATGGTCTGGATCAGCATCGCCATCAGGTTCGACGCCAGGATGACCCACAGGAGCAGGTAGCCGAACCGGGCGCCGCCGGCGAGGTTGGTGGCGAAGTTGCCCGGGTCGACGTACGCGACCGCGGCGATGAACGCCGGGCCGAGGAACGGCCACACGGCCCGCAGGCCGCGGCGCTCGCCGCTGAGCGACCGCTCGGCGGCCTCGAGCACGCGCTGCTCGCCCGGAAGGGCGACGGGCGCCGAGGGGATCCGCAGCGTGGCGGACTCAGCCGGCGGCGGCGTGCTCGACCCCCACCTCGATCTGGGCGGCCAGCGACCGGCCGATCGCGTGCCGGCTTCCGCGCACCTCGACCGTGACCGGGCCGTCGAACGGCGCCTGCTCGACGACCGTGACCTCCTCGGCCGGCACCAGGCCGAGTGTGGCCAGGTAGCGCAGGAGCTCCGGATCGCCGTCGGGGACGCGCCGGACGACCGTCATGCTGCCCTCCGCGAGGTCGCTCAGGCACGTGAGCTCATCGCGCGCGAGCAGGAGCTCGGGCGAGGGGATGGGATCGCCGTGCGGGTCGCGGGTCGGGAATCCGAGCGCCTGGTCAATGCGGGCCTCGAGCTCGTCCGAGAGGTGATGTTCCAGCTTCTCGGCCTCCTGGTGCACCTGATCCCAGGACAGACCGAGGGCCTCCATCAGGTAGAGCTCGAGCAGGCGGTGGTGGCGCACGACCTCGAGCGCCATCCGCTCGCCCGCCGGGGTCAGGGCGGCGCCGCGATAGCGCTCGTGGACGACCAGCCCGAGCGTCGCGAGCTTCTTCAGCATCGCGGTCGCGGAGGCCGGCGTGACGCCGAGCGACTCGGCCAGCGCGCTCGTCGACATGTCGCCGGCGCGCTCGAGCTTCCAGATCGCCTTTAGGTAGTCCTGAGCCGATTCGCTTACCATGCCAAATCTGAGTTTAGACGCGTCTAACTCGGCTGGCAATCCGAACCGTCAGGCCGC
>JBKPMQ010000245.1:0-2955 GCA_046732235.1 Actinomycetota bacterium | reverse complement strand
CCGCCAGCGCGCCGGCCAGCCCGGCGCTGCCGCGCGCAAGCAGGCCCACCCGGTCGCCGCGGTCGGCGAAGGCCACGGCCGCGGCGCGGCCGACACCTGCCGATGCCCCGGTGACGACGACCGTCTGGCTCATCGCCGCCGATCTACCCGCGTGCGGGCGAAAGGTAAACGTGCCGGAAAGTGCTGTTTGACGGCCGCACGGCCGGGGCAGTGAGTCCTGGATCCGATCGGAGGTGGACGATGAGTGGTCCCGAGCGCCGTACGGACACGGATTCCGAGACGCCGTCCGAGGACGAGGCGAGGCCCGACGACGAGACGATGCCGGCGGGCGAGCCGACGCGCTACGCGCCGACCGACTTCCTGGCTCGCCACGAGGGCGTCGAAGGCCACGACGACCAGCGTGACCGGCAAATCCGCGAGGTGAGCGGGGAGCTGAACCGGCGCTCGGATTTCATCCAGGGGCTGAAGGCGCACGCGGAGAAGCACCGCAACCGTGTGCCGCCTCCCGACGAGACTCCCTGAAGCTATGCGGCCTTGAACTCGCCCCAGATAGCCGTGCGCTTGTTCAGGCCATCGGGAGTCGTGTACAGGATCTCGTAGTCGTTCAGGATGCGCGGCCCGAACACGACCAGCGGGTCCTTGGCCGTTTCGCCGACGAGCGGGAAGGACGCCGGGGTGCCGACCTCGTACTGGACGTACTCCATCTCGCGGGCGTTCACGGCCGGGTCGAGCATGTAGTTGATCCAGGCATGGGCCGCGACCGGGTCGGGCGCGTAGGCCGAGATGGCCCAGTTGTCGATCCAGATCTCAGAGCGGCCCTCGGGCGCGACCACCTTGATGTCCCCCTGCGCCTTGCGGGCGTCCCGGATGCGGATGCCGTCGCCGGAATACGTGATGCCGAGGTCGATCTTGCCGGCGATGAAGTCGTCCAGGTAGACCTCGTTGATCGTATTCACGTAGGGCCGCACCTTCAGGAGCAGGTCGCGGGCGGCGTTCAGCTCCTTGTCGCTCGTCGTGTTCATCGAGTAGCCGAGCGCGTTCAGCGCCACGCCGATCACCTCGGCGGGGCTCTCGATGAAGTTCACGTTCAGGCCCTTCGCGCTGGGCAGGAAGTCGAAGAAGTCCTTCCACGTGTGCAGCTCGGCCTTGACGTTCTCCGTCTTCACGGTGAAGCCCGTGATCCCCGTGTCCTTCATGACCGAGTAGACGTTCCCGGGGTCGAAGGAGAGCTGGCGCCAGTGCGGCGCAAGGTTCTTGAGGTTCGGGATCAGCGAGTGGTCGAGCTTCATCAGCAGCCCGAGCCCCTTCTCGATCCGGACGTGGTCGGCGTCGGGGACGATGATGTCGTAGACCGACTGCCCCTTCGTCGTCTGAAGCTTGGTCAGGAGCTCCTCGTTCGAGGTGTAGTTCGCCTCCTTGAACGCGACGCCGAACTTCTTTTCGAACTCCTTCGTGTTCTTCGGGTCGTGGTACTGGGCCCAGTTGTAGAAGTGGAGCGTGCTCTCGATCTTCTTCGCCTGGAGGGACGAGCTCGCGACCGAGGGGGCGCTGCCCGCGCCGCCCGTGGAGCCGCCGCACGCGGCCGTGGCAATGGCAAGCGCCCCGGCGCCGAGCAGCTCGCGCCGATTGAGGACGCCGAGGCGCCGCCCCACGTGGATGTCGTTCGCGCGTGCGATTGCGTACAGATACAGGAAAGTTGCGCATGAGTCAACGACCTGGTATCCCAGGTGGGATGACGATCACCAGCGGCACGTCGGTGCGCCTCGGGGCCCGCCTGCGCCACGCCCGCGAGCAGCGCCAGCTCTCGCTGGGGGACGTCGCGGAGCGGACCGGCCTCAGCCGCGGATTCCTCTCCCGGGTCGAGCGCGACAAGACGAGCCCGTCCGTGGCGTCGCTCGTGGCCGTGTGCGAGGCGATCTCGCTCCCGCTCGAGCGGCTGTTCGCCACCCCGAGCCTCGCGGTCGTGCGCGCGGCCGACCGGCCGACCGCCACGCTGCCCGGCGCCGAGGTCGTCGACACGCTGATCACGCCTCCGCACGAGCCGCACGTCACCGTCGTCGAGACGCTTGCGGCGCCGGGCGGGTCGGGCGGCGACGGGTACTACACGATCCCGAGCGAGTGCGAGGTCTGCTACGTCCTCGAGGGGGGCATCGAGCTCGAGATCGACGGCGAGGTCTTCGACCTGGCGCGCGGCGACGCGGTCACGTTCGGCGCGACCGTGCCGCACACGTGGCGGAACGCCTCCGCCGAAGAAGCGCGCGTCGTCTGGGTGATCGCGCCGGCCCTGCCGGACCCGCGAGGGCAGGCCGGCGTCCCCTGACCGGTCTCGCCGGCGGTCTGAATAAACGGGGTCAGACCCCTTTTATTCACGCCGGCTAATCGAGGTCGAACCGCAGGGGCGTTGCGACGGCGCGCTCGAACAGGCCCATCCGGCCCCGCCTGCGCACCTCGATCTCGTAGCGCCAGCAGATGATGTGCCCCTCGACCGCGGCAGGCAGGCCGGCGGGTAGGGCGAACCTGAACGGGTACCAGCGCCGGTCGGGGTCGCAGTCGATCCGGATCGCGTCCGACCACAGCGTCTCCGTGCGCCAAAGCGGCGGCTGGTGATGGTTGCGGACGCGGAAGTTGGTTCGCCAGGTCTCCTCACACCGGGCGAGCACCTCGAGCCGGCGGGCGGGGCGCTCGCCGTGCAGATGGACGCGGCCGTCGATGTGGCCGCCGCCCTCGAGCGCCGCGTCGGCGAGCTCGATGTGGAAGTGCCGGGCGGGGAACGAGGCGATCATCCGGTCGAACATGTGCCCGGCCTCGTGGATCGGGTGCTCGCCGCCCTCGATCCCGAGCGGCTGTGTGACCTGCGCGCCCCGGCGGCCGGAGACGGGGCTGCGGGCGCGGACGGCGAAGCCCAGGCGGCACCGGCGGCCGGCCCGGGCGGGCGGCGTCTGCGCGGGCACCGGG
>JBKPMQ010000244.1:0-5310 GCA_046732235.1 Actinomycetota bacterium | reverse complement strand
GGCCAGGAGCGAGATCAGCGGCAGGGCGACACTCGTCGCATACCGGCCGGCGTCGACCGCGTGATACATCTGGGCGACCAGCGTCGAGAACGTCGTGAACGCGGCCAGGAAGCCGACACCGAGCACCACCCGGGCGCGCCCGTCGGGGTGGATACCGATCAGAAGCCCGAGCAGCAACGATCCGGCGATGTTGACCGCCAGCGTCACGTAGACCTGCTGGTGCGGGTCGAGGTGATCGCCCGCGTAGTAGTCGAGCGCGTAGCGCGCGAACGCGCCCAGGCCTCCGGCAAGGGCAACCACCAATCCAGTGGGCATATCCGGCTCCGATCGTCGTAGGAGCCATCAGCCGGATCGGCGGTTCAAGGCGAGCTCCATCGCCCACGCGGACTCTATCCGATCGATCGTCGGGCCGGGCGGCAGGATCCCCACATCGGCGTACTCAAGTGGGGTGTACGTGTTGCCGATTGAAGAGGCATGCCTGTTTCACCCCTCCGCGTCGTGACGGCTCTGGCAGCCGTGGGTGCGCTCGCCGCCGGCTGTGGCTCGGGATCGAGCACGCCGACGACGCAGCCGGGGCCCAAGATCTCCGCCAGGCAGCTGGCGCAGGACGAGGTGAGCCAGATGGTGCTGGCCGACGGCGACCTGCCCGGCTACTCGCTCAACAGCACAGGCAGCGACACGCTGCAGGACCAGCTGCCGCCGCGGCGCACGCCCGGCTACAAGAAGATCGTGCGCACGATGAAGGCGAGCTGGCTTGCGAGCGAGCACTCCATCGTGGTCGGCGCGGACGGGCGTGTGGCGTTCATCAGCACCGCGAATCTGTTCCGCTCCGAGGCGGCCGTGCGCGAGGTCTGGAAGATCTACGGGACGCGGGTTCCCGGTCTCCACATGAAGCGTTACCGCGTGTCGGCGGGCTCGCCGCCCGGCTCGAGGCTGATCTACACCAACGACGGCGCTCACACCGCGTTTCAGCTGACGTGGCCGCAGGGCCGGGTGATCGGCGCAGCGGTCATCTTCGGGCGCCCCACGGACAGGTTCGGGCCGCTGGCCATCGGCCGCATCTCGAGCTTCCTCGCCACCGCCGCATCGGCGCAGGCGCGCCGGATCGGCGACATCGAGGCCGACGGCTCCGCGACGTAAGGTCCCGGCCTGAATGACCGGTGCCGGGCACCGGATATTTCACGCCGAGCCCGACGACGGAGCGAGCCGGGGCCGACCGGCGCCGTTAGGTCCGCCTTAGGCTATGCTCGGGCCGTGCGCTTGCGGAGGGTCTTCGAGAGCCGCAACCGGTGGCTCGTCATCGGTGTGCTGGCGACGTTCCTCGTCGCGGTCTTCGTCGCCCAGGCGGCTGCGGGCGGGGTCAACGACCCGACCGACCCGACCACGCGGATGAGCCACGGCGCGGTCGTCTTCGACAGCGCGCTGCTCGTGTTCCGCGAGGGGCTCGAGTCGATCCTGGTGCTGGCCGCCTTCACGGCCAGCTTCATGGGTGCGAACCAGTCGTTGCGGCGGCCCGTCGGCGCCGGCGCGGCGCTCGGGATCGCCGCGACCATCGTGACCTGGTTCGTCGTCATCGCCGTCATCGGCCGGCTTGGGCTCGGCGCCCTGGAGCTGCAGGCAGCGACCGGCCTGGCTGCGCTGATCGTCCTGATGATTGTCCTCAACTGGTTCTTCCACCGGGTCTACTGGACGGGCTGGATCTCGAGCCACAACCGCACCCGCAAGCGCCTCATGAGCGGCACCGGCCCGAACGCGCGCCGGAACCTGATGCTCGGCCTGGCCGGCCTCGGCTTCGCAAGCGTCTACCGCGAAGGCTTCGAGGTGGTGCTCTTCCTGCAGTCGCTGCGGCTGCGTTACGGCACAGGCACCGTGCTCGAGGGCGTCGCGATCGCGGCCGTGCTGATCGCCGCCGTCGGTGCGCTCACGTTCATCGCCCACCACCGCATCCCGTACAAGCGGATGCTGGTCTCGACCGGCGTGCTGATCGGCATCGTATTCATCGGGATGGTGGGGGAGACCGTGCAGGAGTGGCAGCTGGCCGGGTGGCTCCCGACAACGGCCGTCGGTCTCCGCATCCCGGGCTGGGTCGGCACCTGGCTCGCGACCTTCCCGACCGCGGAGGGCCTGCTCCTCCAGGGGCTGGCGCTCGCGTTCGTCGTCGGCTCGTACCTGATCGCCGAGGAGCTGCGCTACCGGCGTCCGGCGCGCCGAGGCGCCCGGACGGCGGCGCGGCTCGAGTCGCCGCCGGACGCCGCGACCGCGGCGTAGCCGCCCGCCTGTGACGGTCACGGCGGATGGTGCCGCGGGCGCCGCTCGCGCCCACTCGGCACCCCCCGAGGGGTCACGCCCGAAGGACACCGGCGGAACGACGCCCGCGACGGTCCAAGTCTGCCCCCAATGTCGTCATATGGCAATATTTGCCAGGGAATTTTTTGCAACGACGACCGGTCGGTGCCGCGGCCTCCACGCGGCACCGACCGGTCCCGGGCCGAGAGGCCCCTGGAGCGGTCCGGGCCCGCACCGGCGACGGCGTCCGCAATCCGGCCCGAGCCTCGGCCCGACCAAGAAGGCCGCACCCTCCCTGGCCCGGCCGGAACATGAGAGCGTCCTCGTCGGATGCCCGTCCCACTCGCTACCTCTCAGCCTCAAAGTGACCGTACATGTTCCGCACAGGCCGCTCGGGAGTGGTATGAAGCGTCCTTACACAAAACTTGCGAACGGTCGAGCGGCCCGTTGGGCCTCGGAGCTTCGAGCGCTTCGATCGGTTAGTCCGCCGGCATCCGATGCCGGGGCTACGATCGGGGAGCAGCATCCGGAGGGTGGCGACAAGACTGGATGAGGAGGCTCGAGGATGCGACGCTTCGGACTGATCGCCGTCACCGTGGTGGCGGCGCTGACCCAGGTCACGACCAGTTCCGCCGCAGCGGTGTCGACCCACAAGGGCTCGCACTTCTACTCGCGGACGATCCCGCAGCCGTGCTTCGCGAAGGCGATGGGCCCGCAGTTCCCGCGGCGGCTCGCAATGGGCTGCAACTGCCCGCGCGGCGAGGTCGTGCCGAAGGCTCCCACGGCCACGTACCGGTTCGCGATCCCAGCCGGCACCCACTTCACGTTCCAGGTGGCGTGGGGCGGGAACCACGAGCCGCACGTGACCACGCGCCAGGCCGGCCCATGGTCGTACATCAAGGTGCGCGGGCCGCGCCGCTGCGCCGTCCTGAGCCAGGTGGTCTCGGTGACGGCGACTCCCGGCTGAGCGCCCGGGGCGGCCTGGTGGCGCGAAGGCCGCCCGGTACAATCTGCCTCGAGTGTTGAGGTCGATCGCCAACGTTCTGACCGCGGTCCGGCTCGCGGCCGTGATCCCGTTCGCCGTCCTGCTCGCCGCAGCCGGCCATGATCCCAGCTGGCCGGCCGCGATCGTCTTCGCCGCCGCAGCGCTCACGGACTTCCTCGACGGCTTCCTGGCCCGCCACACCGACCGGCCGTCCCGGTTCGGCCGCATCGCCGACCCGCTCGCCGACCGGCTGCTGATCAACATGGCGCTGGTGCTGCTCTGGTACGAGGGGCGCCTGCCCTGGTGGCTGGCGCTGCCGGTGCTCCTGCGTGACGTCTGGCTCGCGCTGCTCTTCCGTGCCCGGCACATGGGCTCCCGCGTCGACGTGAACATGACCGGCAAGACTGCGACGGCGATCATCATGGTCTCGCTCACCCTGCTGATGGTGACGACCGCGCCGTGGCCGCAGGTGCTCTTCGGCGCCGGCCTCGTGCTCTCGCTCGCCGCCGGCGCGCGCTACACGCGAAAGCCCCGGGAGGCGTAGGTGAAGGCGGTCGTGATGGCCGGCGGGGAGGGCACGCGCCTGCGCCCGCTGACGTCCAACCAGCCCAAGCCGATGGTGCCCGTCGCCGGCAAGCCGTGCATGCAGCACATCATCGAGCTCCTGCGCCGGCACGGGATGACGGACATCGTGGTCACGGTCGCCTACCTGCCGCAGGTGATCCGCGGGTACTTCGACGACGGCGAGGCGCTTGGCGTCGAGCTGCACTACTCGGTCGAGGAGCGGCCCCTCGGCACCGCCGGTAGCGTCAAGAACGCCGAGGAGCTGCTCGACGAGACGTTCCTCGTCATCTCCGGCGACGCGCTCTGCGACTTCGACCTCGAGGAGCTGCTCGCCGCCCACCGGTCGAGTGGCGCCGCCGCCACCCTGGCGCTCAAGTCCGTCGACAACCCGCTCGAGTTCGGCGTCGTCATCGTCGACTCCGACGGGCGGGTCGAGCGGTTCCTGGAGAAGCCGTCGTGGGGCCAGGTGTTCTCGGACACGATCAACACCGGCGTCTACGTGGTCGAGCCCGAGGTGCTGCGGGCCGTGCCCCCGGGCATGCCGTACGACTTCTCGAAGCAGCTCTTCCCTGACCTGCTGGAGCGGGGGAAGCCGATCTTCGGCCACGTCGCCACCGGCTACTGGCAGGACATCGGGAACCTCGACCAGTACCGGCAGGCGAACTTCGACGCGCTCGACGGAAGCGTCGAGCTCGAGCTCTCCGGCATCCGGCTGCGCGACAACGTGCTCCTCGGCGAGGGCGTGCAGCTTCCCGACCTCGAGCAGATCGAGGGCCCCGCCTTCATCGGCAACTTCTGCCAGGTGGACGCCGGCGCCCGCATCGGCCCGTTCACGGTGCTCGGCCCGAACGTCGTGGTCAAGGAGGGCGCGACCGTCGTCCGCAGCACGGTGGATTCCGGCAGCTACGTCGGCCGCAGCGCCCGGGTCGAGGGCACGATCCTCGGCAAGGGCGTCGACGTGCGCCCGCACGCCGTTCTGAACGACGGCGTCGCCGTCGGGGACGAGTGCTCGATCGGCGCCGAGGCGGTGCTCGCGCCGGGCGTCAAGGTGTATCCGTTCAAAACCATCGAGGCCGGCGCCGCCATCAACGCGAACCTGGTCTGGGAGTCGCGCGGGATCACCACGCTGTTCGGCCGCGACGGCGTCACCGGGCTCGTGAACGTCGACGTCACCTCCGAGGCCGCCTCGCGGCTCGGCGTCGCCTACGGCACCATCCTCTCCCGCGGGGACACGGTCGTCTGCAGCCGCGACGCGAACCCGGCCTCGCGGATGGTGAAGCGCGCGATCATCTCCGGGCTCGTTTCGACCGGTGTGAACGTGGCCGATCTGCGGGTGGCGCCGCCGACCGTGAACCGGCACGAGCTGAAGGTGGGGGAGCGGGCGGGCGGCCTGCACGTGCGCGTCTCGGCGGACGACCCGGATGTGATCCAGGTGAGCTTCTTCGCGCCGCCCGGGATCCTGGTTGCGGGGCCGG
>JBKPMQ010000243.1:0-15407 GCA_046732235.1 Actinomycetota bacterium | reverse complement strand
CGCGGGAACGTGCCCATCGCGCGCGGCCGGCGGCGGTCGCGGACCTGGCGGCGCTCGTCGGGCGTCCCCTGGGCGCCCGCCCGGCGGTCGCCGGCGTGGGCGCGGCGGTCGACGATCACCTCGACGTTGGGGTTGTCGCGGTAGTACTCGACCATCCGGGGCAGGAGCTCCTCCTCGAGCTCCCGCGGGATCACGCAGTAGATCACTGTGCTCTAGTAGACACCGGCTGAGCCAGCCTCGTCAAGGGGTATGCTCGCGGCGTGGCAATCCCCAACGCGCTCGAGTGCCTGCGGTGCCGGCGGCGTTATCCCGTGGTCTCGATGCCCGGAGGGTGCCCGTCGTGCTCGGCGGAGGGAACGCCTGCGAACGTGGCTCCGGTCTATGGCCGGGTCGCGTCGCTCAGGCCGAGCAAGCTGAGCGGCCGCGGCCTGGCCCGGTTCGTCGCCCAGCTCCCGATCACGCGCGACCGGCTCATTTCGATGGGGGAGGGCGATACGCCGCTCGTGCCGACGGCCGCGCTCGGCCAGCAGCTCGGCCTGCGGCGGCTGATGCTGAAGGACGAGCGCCGGAACCCCACCGGCAGCTGGCGCGACCGGTTCGCGGCGCTCGCCGTCTCCCAGGTCGAGGACACCGCGACGACGATCGCGAGCGCCGGTGACGAGGCCCTGAGCATCTCGCTCGCGAGCTACGCCTCCCGGGCCGGGCTGCGGTGCGTGAGCCTGGTGGAGCCCGACGCGGGCGGCCGCGCGCGCGACGCGATCGAGGCGGTCGGCGGCCGGGTCGTGGGCGTCACCTCGAGCGAGGCGCGCTGGCCGCTCCTGGCCGACGCCGAGCGCTCGCTGGGGTGGCGGGCCGTCTCGAACCGCGCCTCGCCGCCGATCGGCGGCGACCCGCTCGCGATCGAGGGCTACCGCACGATCGCCTACGAGATCGCCGAGGAGCTGCGCTGGACGTCGCCCGACCTCGTGCTCGTGCCGGCCGCGCTCGGCGACGGCATCCAGGGCATCTGGCGGGGCTTCCGCGATCTGGTTTCGTGGGCCGTGATCGACCGGATCCCGCGCATGGTGGCCGTCGAGGTCGCGGGCGCCGTGGCCGCGGCGCTCGCGTCGGGCAAGGACTGGGTGCCGCCGTCGAGCCCGATGGACACCCAGGCGCGGTCGCTCGCGGGCGTGACCGGCACCGTCCAGTCGCTGCACGCCGTCGTCGAGTCGGAGGGCCTCGTCGTCCGGGTGTCCGAGAGCGAGCTCGAGCACGCCCGGATGCAGCTCGGGGAGCTCGAGGGGCTCTGGGTCGACCTGGCCGCCGCGGCCCCGGTCGCGGCCGCGATCAAGCTCGCCCAGCGCGGCGACGTCCCGACCCGGACCCTCGTCGTCCCCGTCATCGCGGCCGGCGGCGCCCTGGACGAGTCGTCGTCGGCATCCGGCCACCTCGAGACGGTCGACGGTCGCGTGGACGAGCTTCTGCGCGTGCTGGCCGTCCGCGGCGAGTAGAGTTCCCGGCCGATGGCGGTGGCGGCCAACACCTACCGGAACTACATCGACGGCGCATGGGTCGATTCCGAAAGCGGCGAGCAGTTCGAGGACACGAACCCCGCCACCGGCGAGCTGATCGGGTCGTTCCCGCGCTCGACGACGGCCGACACCGACCGGGCCGTCGCCGCCGCGCACGAGGCGTACGCAAGCTGGCGGCTCTACCCGGCGCCGAAGCGGGCCGAGATCCTCTTCAAGGTCGCCGAGCTCCTGCGCGACCGCAAGCCCGAGCTGACCCGCTTGATGACCCAGGAGATGGGCAAGGTGCTGGCCGAGGCGGGCGGCGACGTGCAGGAGGGCATCGACATGACCTACTACATGGCCGGCGAGGGCCGGCGCATGTTCGGTCAGACGGTGCCCGCCGAGATGCCCGACAAGTTTGCGATGAGCGTGCGCCAGCCGCTGGGGGTCGTGGCGGTCATCACGCCGTTCAACTTCCCGATGGCGATCCCGACGTGGAAGCTCATGCCGGCGCTCGTCACCGGCAACACGGCCGTGTTCAAGCCGTCCGGCGACGTGCCGCTCGTCGCCGAGATGCTCGTCCAGATCTTCGAGGAGGCCGGGCTCCCCAGGGGCGTCGTCAACATCGTCCACGGCGGCGGCGCAACGGTCGGCCAGCGGCTGCTCGAGCACCCGGACGTGAAGATCGTGACGTTCACGGGCTCGAAGGAGACCGGCATCCACGTCGCCCGCACCGGGGCCGACACGCTGAAGCGCATCCACCTCGAGCTGGGCGGCAAGAACGCGATCATCGTGATGGACGACGCCGACCTCGACAACGCGGTCGACGGCATCCTCTGGAGCGCCTTCGGCACGAGCGGCCAGCGCTGTACCGCGGCCAGCCGCGTGATCGTGCACGAGCGCGTCTACGACCGGCTGGCGGCGAAGCTCGTCGAGCGGGCCGAGAGCCTGCGGATCGGGAACGGCCTCGACCCCGAGGTCGACGTCGGCCCGCTGATCAACCAGGCCGCCCTCGACAAGGTCGACCGCTACACCGGCATCGCCCGCGACGAGGGCGCCGACATCCTCACGGGCGGGGAGCACTACACGAACGGCGAGAAGGGGTTCTTCTACCGGCCGACGATCTACGGGCGGGTCGAGCGCGACATGCGCGTCGCCACCGAGGAGATCTTCGGGCCGGCCACCGCGCTGATCCCGTGCCGCGATCTGGAGGACGCGATCGCGATCTCGAACCGGGTGGAGTACGGCCTCTCGAGCGCCATCTACACCGACGACGTGAACGCGGCATTTCGGGCGATCCGCGACCTGGACACGGGCATCACGTACATCAACGCCGGCACGATCGGCGCCGAGATCCAGCTGCCGTTCGGCGGCACGAAGTACACCGGCAACGGCCACCGCGAGGCGGGCACGGCCGCGCTCGACACCTACACCGAGTGGAAGGCCGTGTACGTCGACTACTCCGGCAAGCTGCAGCGGGCCCAGATCGACAACCAGCCGTCATGAGGCTGACGGAGCTCCACGCCGACCTGCAGACGCTGCGGGAGAACCTGGCCGCGGAGCTCCAGTCCATCAACCGGTACGAAGCCCAGGCGTTCTCGCTCGCCGACGAGGGCGCCCAGGAGGTCGTGCAGCGGATCGCCGACGACAAGAAGGAGCACGTTGCCCGGCTGCTCGACCTGCTGCGCCGGCTCGACGTGAAGCAGCGGGAGAAGATCGAGCGGGTCGGCCCGCCCGCGTGATCGCACGGATGTGGGTGGACGGCGGCGCCCGGGGCAACCCCGGCCCGGCCGCCGTCGGGTACCGGATCGAGGACGAGGCCGGCGAGGTGCTGGCCGAGGACGGGCACGCGATCGGCATCGCCACGAACAACGAGGCGGAGTACCGGGCGCTGATCACCGCCCTCCAGCGGGCCTCCACCCTGGGTGCGACCGAGGTCGAGGTGCGGTCGGACTCCGAGCTCTTGATGCGGCAGATGACCGGCCGCTACCGGGTGAAGAGCCCGCATCTGCGCATGCTCTGGGACGAGGCTCAGCGGGCGGCGGACGGCTTCGAGCGCGTCCGGTACGTCGAGGTGCGCCGGACGGAGAACACCGACGCCGACCGCCAGGTCAACCTGGCCCTGGACCGCGGGTAAACCGGGGTATACTGGTCGTTCTCTTGCGGCTGTAGCTCAGTTGGCTAGAGCGTCTGCTTGCCATGCAGAAGGTCGAGGGTTCGAGCCCCTTCAGCCGCTTTTTCCGCTCAACCAAGCCGTTTTTCGCGATTCTGAAGGGGCCAGAACCTCGGCCTCGTCGGATACAGGATGGGACGTTCGCGATGAAGGTGTGCATAGTCGGAGCCTCTGGGAAGCTCGGGCGGTACATGGTGCAGCACGCGTTGGATCGCGGGTACGAGGTGGTTGGGGTGTGTCGCGAACAGAGCGTCGGAAAGCTCGACGCGTTCACGGGGCGGATCACCGTCGTTCCGGGGGCGACTGACGATCGCGATGTCATCGCGCATGCCGTGGAGGGGTGCGACGGAGTGCTCGTCGTACTCGTGCCGCGAGGCGTGCATGGGTACTCAACGGGAACCGCCCAGGCCGTGCTCGACTACGCGCCGCCGGGGGCCCGTCTCGTCTTCTCGTCCGGATGGCACATCACTCGCGACGGCCAGGACGTGTACTCGCGCAAGCTGCAGACGATGGTGAAGGTCTTCGGTCCGCTGGCGCGGTTGGCCCGATTCGCAGACCTGGACGACCAGGTGGAGGCCTGCCGGCGGGTGTTCGCCAGCGACACACGGTGGACCGTTGTGCGCGGGAGCGACCTGGAGGAAGGAGAGAGCCAGGGCCTGCCGGTGTGGAGCCGACACGTCGGCGACCCCATCCTCGAGAGCAACATCACGCGCCGCACGGACTTCGCGCTGTTCATGGTCGAAGCCCTCCAGAACGATGAGCTCATTCACGAGGCTCCCGCGATCGTCGGCTGCCAGACCGCGTCGGCGCGCGCGCATGGCGCCGGCCGGTGAGCGAGGGTTCGAGCCCCTTCAGCCGCTTTCTTCCGCTTGACCGAGCCGTTTCTGGCGCTTCTGAACGCGCCGAACCTCGGCAAGGTTAGTTGGGGTTTAAGCCCGGACGACCCCTCCGTCTACGTCGTGACGCCGCCGAGATGACGGCCGCAGTCTCCCCGGCAATCTTGTCCACCGAGTAGTCGGACGTGCGGAGGGCCACCTTGTCCGCGAGGGACGGACTCTGGCGGATTACCTCGTCCTTCGAGATTTCGTGCCACGGACTTCCTGCGGCGCAATCCGCGAACAACGGAACCCTCGCGGTCCGACCCCCTGATCGGTCGGACTTGTCTCCTTCCCGCTCGGCAGCGGTGGTGGGTCCGCGGGTTTTCCCCGAACTCCGGTCCGGTCCGTCCCCGATGACTTCGCGGTCGCAGAGGTGCACACTACGGCCCCAGACGGGATGGAGGTCCGTCCGTGAACGGGTCCGGGAATGTGATGGCGTTCACTATCTTTGCCGCCTCGTGGCTCGCGTTCGCCGTGGCGCTGGCAGTTTCGCGGTTGACGCTCGATGAGGCGTGGCGGGGCGTCGGCACGCTGCCGTGGCCGGTGCGGGGCGTTGTGTGGTTGCTGTGGCTTCCGCTGATGATCGCTCGAGCAGTCTGGGAGGGCGCGTGGCGGGCGCTCGTGGCCGGTCGGCGTGCGCGTGGTCGTCGTTGCCGGCTTGGCGCTTGTGTCGCTGAATGCCTTCTTTCCGAGGGGGGTCTGATGCGCGGCGGAATGATCCAGTGCGCAGTCGACATCGCTCGCTCGCCGGAGGATGTTTTCGACTACGTGACCGATATCAGTCGCGAGTTCGAGTGGAATCCGAGGACGAGGCGAGTCGTCAAGCTGACTGACGGTCGGGTCGGAGCGGGGACGCGCCGGGAGGGCGAGTGGGTCGCGGGCGATCCGATGCTGATCGACCATGTCGCGTTTGATTGTCCGACGAGTTGGCGCTCGGTCGGCCGCTCGCGCGACTTGATGGTCGTGAGCGAGGGTCGTGTCGAGGTGGTGGGAACCGGTAGCCCCCTCACCGTGCGGATGGAGCTCGAGCCACACGGCCGTCTGCGACTGCTGGCGCCGCTCATTGGTCGGATCATGCGCGGCGGGGAACGCCGCAACGTCGTCGCGATCAAGGCGCGGCTCGACAGCCGTGCGGCGGCGGCGAATGGAGGTGAACAGCAGTGACAACAACGCTTGCAGCACGACCGAGGCGGGCCGCCCGGCTCGGACGTTTCGGGGTGCATTGCTTTGAGATGTGCGTGCCGATGTGTGTCGGCTTCGCCATCGGTGACCTCGTCTTCTTCTGGGCCGCGGAGAGGCTCGGCTACGCCGAACCGTTCAGGCAGCTGCCGGAGCTCTCACTGCTCGTCGTCACGGTGACGATGACAGCGCCGATGGTGGCCTGGATGGTCTACCGCGGGATGCCGCGTCGACGGATCACCGAGATGGCCGCGGTCATGCCTATCCTCGCCGCGGCGCTGCTGGTTCTCGGATGGGCCTCGCTGCTTCCCATGGGCGATCTGGCCGTCTTGGAACACGGCCTGATGATGCCGGCGATGCTGGTTCCGATGCTGCTGCGGCTCGACCTTTACACCACGAACCACAACCACCACGGGCGGTTGCGCCCAGCAGCGACCGGAAGGGGGCCGCAATGACAGCGATCAAAGACGCGGCGACCGAGTTCCTGGGCTGCAAGCGAATCGCCGTCGCCGGCGTCTCGCGGACGCCGCAGAGCCATGGCAGCAATGTCGTCTACAAGCGGCTTCGCGAGCGGGGCTACGACGTCTTCGCCGTCAATCCCAATGCAGACAAGGTCGAGGGCGACCGTTGTTACCACGACTTGGACTCGATTCCGGGTGGTGTCGACGCCGTTGTGATCGGGACGCGGCCCGAGGTGGCCGAGGAGACGATGCGCCGGTGCGCCGAGCTCGGGATCGATCGCGTCTGGATGCACCGCTCGTTCGGCGCTGGCAGCGTGTCGGAGGCAGCGACGACGTATGGTCGCGAGCACGGGATCACGGTGATCGACGGCGGTTGCCCATGTGTGTTCGATCCGACGGCCGACGCGGGCCACAAGCTGATGCGCTACGTCTTCACGCTGAACGGCCACGTGCCGAGAGAGGTCTGACGGTGGCGGCCCTGATCCTGACGGACCGGCCGCTTGCAGGCGCACCTCGATATGTCTCGGCGTACGGCGTTGACCTCTACTGGCTGCCGCTCGGCGCAGGCGGTCATTTCGTCCGGATGAACGGTCGCATCTACGAGGCGCTCACAGCCTGGCGTGGAAGGCGGTCGCGGTGTGATCTGTACCACTCGGCGCTGATAGCGACCGTCCCCACCGGCACGTTCGTGATCGAGCAGGCTTGGCCGATCCCTGCTGGAGACAAGGCGGAGCGTGGTGTCGTGGCGGAAGGTCCCGTCTTCACGCAGCGCGCGCAGACGCTGCGCGTGCTTCGCTACGAGGTTCGGCGCTGGCGCGACGGCGTGATCGCGGATATCGACGAGGCCGTCGACAGCCCGCGGCGGCTGACCGATGATGTCGTCGCTGCTGAGCGGCTGCTCGCGCTGGTACCCGAGGTGCCAAGGCCGGCGTGGGGCCGTGACGAGCTGGGCGTGGGCGAGATGTGGAACTCGAACTCGCTGATCTCGTGGCTGATCGCACGGGGCGGCCTTGACGTCGAATCCCTGCATCCACCCGCCGGCGGACGCGCTCCCGGGTGGGACGCCGGCCTGATCGTGGCACGACGCCAACCCGCGCCCACGGTGAACCAGCGCCACCCGCCGGCGATGACCATCGACGCTCTCCCGCGGGGGATCGCATGAGTGGTGTGGCCACTCCTCGTCGACCGCTGTCGTCGCGCATCGGCGGCGTGGCCTGGCCGGTGTTCACGGTCGGCATGTGGATCGCCTTCTTCGTCGCGCTCCTTGGAGACCGGCTTGCTGTGTGGGAGAGCTCGTTGGCGCCGTGGCTGCGCATCGGCCTGGTTGTCCCGTTCGCGATCGGCTGGACGCTGATCTCGATTCCGCGTGCGAAGGACCAAGGAGGCGCGTGATGATGAGCAAGATGATCGTTCGGGGCGCGGTGTGCGCCGCCGGCGGCTATGCCCTTGGCGCCGTCGCGGCTCGGCCGTGGATGGAGCGGTGGGGGTCGACAGCAGAAGAGCGCGCGCGCCGGATCGCCGGCGACGAGCTCGCGCCCGACGCCGAGCAGCAGACGCACGCGATCACCATCCACGCGTCGCCCCAGGCGGTGTGGCCATGGCTGGTGCAGATGGGCCAAGGGCGCGCGGGCTTCTATAGCCACGACCGCCTCGAGCGCCTCGCCGGTGCCGCGATCCGGAACGCCGACGCCATCCATCCCGAATGGCAGCACCTCGCTACTGGTGATCTGGTGCGGACGTACCGGCCAATCCCGCGCCTCGAGCCGCTCGGCTGGATCGTCGCCGCGGTCGAGCCGACGCGGGTATTGGTCGTCCACGAACCCGAGCGCGACGGCATCATCAACAGCAGCTGGGCACTCGTACTCGAACGCCATGGCGAGAGCACCCGCCTCCTATCGCGCTGGCGCTTTCGCCACCGCGGCGCCGCACATACCGCGTTCAAGTGGTTCGTGTTCGACCCGGCGCACTTCATCATGGAAACCGGTGTTCTCCACGGACTGAAGACACGCGTCGAACGGCAAGCTCCGGTGACGAGCAGCGCTGATCTCGGCGGCAAAGCCGTCGTAAAACCCGTGATGGGGGGCGTCTGATGCGAGTCTGCATCGTCGGTGCGTCCGGCAAGCTCGGCCGGTACATGGTTGACCACGCGCTACCGTTTTCGACGAGTACGAAGGGGCGAGAACCTCGGCCGTTGCGGCGATTGTGTGAGCTCGGCCGCGTCTGGTCGTTGCGTTCCGAGCTGCCGTGTGAGACGGTGCCGTCCGACCACTCCGAAGGAGACGACCATGGCGAAGTTCCTGGTAAAGGCGTCGTATTCGGCTGAGGGCGCGAAAGGGGTTCAGAGCGCCGGTGGAACGAGTCGGCGAGACGCCGTGGCCAAGATGGCCGAGGGCCTCGGGGGGAGCCTCGAGAGCTTCTACTTCGCATTCGGCGAGATCGATGCGTACGTCGTCCTGGACCTCCCCGATAACCAGAGTGCGGCGGCGGCCTCGATCGCCGTCAACACCGCGGGCGGAGCGTCCTCGGAAGTCGTCGTCCTGCTGACGCCGGAGGATGTCGACGCGGCAGCCAAGCTTTCGGTCGATTACCGGCCGCCTGGATCCTGATCAGCGCCCGGTGCCGCGCCAGGCGCGCGCCGATGGATCAAGCCGCCGTGCACGGTAGCCTTCGCGGGTGTTCGATCACGTCGGCGTCGCCGCCTCGGACCTCGCGGCCTCCGAGCGCTTCTACCGCACCGTCCTGAGCGTCCTGGGCATCGAGCCCGGGCATGCGGACGCCGAGCTGGTCGAGTGGGACGAATGGGCCATCGGGCCGACCGACCGCGAGCACCCGGTGACCCGCGGGCTCCATGTCGGCTTCCGCGCCCGCGACCGCCCGCAGGTCGACGCGTTCTGGCGGGCGGGCGTCGACGCGGGATACCGGGACGACGGCGCGCCGGGCCCGCGCACCCAGTACGGCCCGACGTACTACGGCGGGTTCCTGCTCGACCCCGACGGCAACAGCGTGGAGGCGGTCCACGACGACCGCGAAAACGCCGTGCCCCACGGCCACGTCGACCACCTGTGGATCCGCGTCCGCGACCCGCAGGCCTCCCGGCGCTTCTATACGACGATCGCCCCGCATGCCGGACTCCGCCTGACGCACGACGACCCCCGCCGCGTGCAGCTGTCCGGCCCGGACTACAGCTTCTCGCTCGTCCGGGACGAGCGGCCGCTCACCGAGCACGTCCACCTCGCGTTCCCCGCGCGCGAGGACGCCACGGTGCGCGCGTTCCACGCCGCCGCGCTCGCGGCGGGCTACACGGATCACGGCGCGCCGGGCGAGCGTGCGGTCTACCACCCGGGCTACTACGGCGCGTTCGTGCTCGACCCGGACGGGCACAACGTCGAGGTCGTCAACCACAACGAGGGCTGAGCCCAAGCGTCGCGGCTCCCTCCAGCGGGGGATCCAACGCAGGGAGCCCGCGCCGATACGAGTCCGGATGATCTCCGCCGAAAAGCCGCCGGTCGAGGCTCCGCCCGCACTTCCAAAGCACCGCTACCCGCTTCCGATCGTGCTGTCAATAGTGATCACGCTGGCGGCGGCCGCCTACTCGTTCACTCGTGCTCCGGCCCTGATCGATGCCGGCCGCGAGATGCGCGCCGGCCAGTCCGCGCTCGCCCGCGGGGACTACGACACGGCCGTCCGCCAACTCCGCGCCGCCGACGCCATTGCGCTGACCTCCCACGACATCGAGGTCTCGCTGGCCGAGGCGGAGTTCGCCGACAACGACCCCGCCGACGCCATGCGGCTCCTGAACGGCGTCAAGCTCAGCCAGAGCGACTGGACCGCGCTTCAGCGATACATGCCGGTGCAGTACCAGCAGTACTTCGTGCACACGAGCTGAGGAAGGCCGATGTTCTTCGTTCCCGGATGGCTGATCGCGCTGGTGACCTTCCCCGGCGTCCTGGTGCACGAGATGGCCCACCGCTTCTTCTGCGACGTCACCGACACCCCGGTGTACGAAGTCAGCTACTTCCGGCCCATGGGCAATCCGGCCGGATACGTGATCCATGGCCGCCCCAAGACTCTTCGGGCCGGTCTGCTGATCTCGGCCGGGCCGCTGGTGATCAACACCGTTTTGTGCTCCATTCTCACCCTGACCGTCGCCTACCAGGCGCTGGTGCTGCACGCCGACCTACGCGACCCGGTGCTGATCGGGCTGGGCTGGCTCGGCTACTCGATCGGCATGCACGCGTTCCCGAGCCGCACCGACGCCGCGTCGTTCACGGCGCAGGTGCGGGACGCCCACGGCGGTGGCGCGACGATGCTCCTGGCCCGGGCCGCGTCGGGGCTGATCACGCTCGCGAACGGGCTGCGGATGATCTGGTTCGATGCGATCTACGCCGTAGGGGTGAGCCTGCTCCTGCCGGCATTGCTCGGCGCGTTCTGAGCCGGCGCACCGCCGGGACGCGCAGGCAGAGGTGTGACCCCGGCGGACCTCACACTGTCCGGCATCGGAGGTCGAGGGCCCGAGCCCTTCAGCCGCCGTCTTCCGGCGCCTCGATGCGCTCGATCTCACAGAGCGAGGCGCGGAGTGGCGAGCTGCCGCTGATCGGATCAGCAGGCGTCTGCCGCAGGATCAGATTCAGGTTGGCGCTGTCGGGGCCGTAGGGCGGATATCCCGGCAGCCCGAGCTCGGCGCAACCCTGCCACCAGCCGTGCTGGCCGCACACGACTCGCGGGTCGAGGTTCGAGTCGAGCCGCGCCCGGGCGCGCACGGCGCCGTTCGGGGTCACGATGCGCACCCAGTCGCCGGCGGCGATCGCGCGGTCCGCGGCGGCGTCAGGGTGGATCTCGACCTGGGGGTCGGGCGTGGCGCGGCGAAGCAGGGCAACCTGCCGGTGCTGGGACTCGGCGAACCGCACCGACTTGGCACAGGTGAGCACGAGCGGGTAGCGGCGGGCGAGGTCCGGCCGCGAGCGGGGGCTGATCGCGGGCTCGGTGAACGTCGGCAGCGCTGGATACCCGTGATCGGCGAGCGTTTCGGACAGCATCTCGACCTTTCCCGACGGGGTGCGGAACCCGGCCGGGATGCCGTCGTCGATCCGGGCGTGCTTGCGGTGGGTGGTGGTGAGGGGCACCCTGATCCCGGCGGGCTGCGCGCGGAGCTGCTCGAGCGTGATCCCGCTCGGCTCGAGCTGGTGTCGCCACGCGGCGTAGATGTCGCCGTCCCAGAATTGTGCGCCGAGACCGAGCCGCGTCGCCAGCGCGAACACGATCTCCACATCCGAGCGCGCCTCGCCGCGCGGCGCGTGGACCGGTCGCCGCAACTGCACGAGGGACTGGGCCTCCTGGCTGACCTCGAACCCGATCCGCAGCGCCTCGACCTCGAACGGGGTCGCGACGGGAAGGACGATGTCGGCGAGCTCCGCCGTCGGGCTGAGGAACGTGTCGGCGTGCACCGCGAACTCGAGCTGCGCGAGCGCGTCGCGGCCGCGGGCGCTGTCGCCATGCGCCATCACGAGGTTGGCGCCGAAGTTGACCAGCGCCCGGGCGCGGCCGTCGAGGGCCGCCGTGTAGAAGTCGGCGCCGGTGACGAACTCGAATCGCGCGGGCCCGAGCGGCCGCTCGTCGAGCCCGATCGCCTTCGCGCGCTGCTCGGGCGCGAGCAGCTCGAGCCCGTCGATCGGGTTTGACGCCACCGGGGTGAAGAGGACGTTGCCGCCGGGCGCATCGAGGCAGCCAAGCAGGGCGTAGAGCACGTTGATCGCTCGGATCGTCTGGGACGCGCCGCTGTGCTGCTCGAGCCCGCTCCATGTGTAGAACGCGACCGGGCGGGACGTCCACAGGGTCTCCGCGGCCCGCTCGATCTCCGCCGCCGGCACTCCGGTGATCGCGGCCGCCGCCTCCGGCCCGCACTCGCGGCAATGGTCGGCGAGCTCGGCGAGGACGGGGCGGCACGCGATCTCGCCGATCGTGTAGCGGCCGTCGAGCGCCAGGTGTGCCTCGTCTCCGTCGTAGCTGCGGGTCGCCGCGTCATAGGTCACGGGTGCAGCGGCGGTGGTGTCCCACGCGACGTAGCGCCCGGACTCCGCGCCCGGAACGTCGTCGGAGCGGAGCAGCCGGCCGGTATCGGCGCGCACCAGCAGCGGCGCGTTCGTGAAGCGCCGGACGAACTCGACGTCGAACAGCCCGCGGTCGAGCAGCACGGAGGTGATCGCGAGCGCGAGCGCGCCGTCGGTCCCCGGTCGTACCTGCAGCCAGTGGTCGGCCTCCGCCGCGAGCCCGGCGCGGCGTGGATCGATCATCACGAGCTTCGCACCCCGGCGACGGGCGTCGACCGTTGCCGTGGCGTGCACGAGCCGGGCGACGGACGGGTTGTACCCCCAGTACAGGATGCAGCCGGCGCGCTCGAGATCGGGCATGAACGCCCCCGGCACCGGCGCGCCGAACGTATACGTCGAGGCGAGATAGCGGCCCCACCCGCACAACTCCATCGAGCACGTGAAGTTCGGGCTGCCGAACGCCCGCCGCAGACGCGTGATCCAGTCGACCGAGTCGCTGAGCGCCGAGGTCGACGGTGAGGCCGACCCGAACACGACCGACTCCGGCCCGGACGCGGCCGCGACCTCCCGCAGGCGCGCGGCGATCGTGTCGAGCGCGTCCTCCCAGCCGATCCTTTCCCACCCCGGGTCGTCGGCCCCCTTCGGCGCCGTCCGCCGCAGCGGGTGCAGCAGGCGATCGGCATGTCCCACGATCGCCGGCGCCGCCTTGCCCTTGACGCACAGCGCCCGCCCCGTCGGGTGGGCCCGGTCGGGCTCGAGCGCCGTGAACCGGCCGTCGACTGTGACCGCGGTCGCGCCGCAGCGCGAAACGCACAACGCACAGAACGTCGGCGTCCGCACTTGTGACCCGGTATCAAGCATGCTCGATCTCGCGCCTCCCGAACGGGATGGACCCGGCCCCAGCGCGGCAAGTATCGCCCGTCCGGCCTCGGAAGTCGACCCGCGCTCGGTATCGGGCGGGGCCGACTACGATCGCGCGATGCCGATCGAGCGCGTCAACGGCGTCGACCTCCACTACGTGCAGGGCGGGGAGGGCGACGACGTGCTCCTGCTGTGCGGCCTCGGGGACGACGTCACCGCCTGGGACGGCCAGCTCGTCCCCTTCAGCGAGCGGTACCGCGTGACCGTCGTCGACAACCGCGGCGTCGGCCGCTCGTCGCTGCCGGACGGCGAGTTCACCGTCCGCGACATGGCCGCCGACGCGATCGCGCTCTGCGACGCGGTCGGCGTCGGGCCGGCGCACGTCATGGGCTTCTCCATGGGCGGCGCGATCACGCAGGAGCTCGCCATCGCCCGTCCCGACCTCGCCCGCAGCCTCGTCATCGTTGGATCCTGGGCGTACTCGGACCGCCTGTTCCGGACGTTCATCGAGAGCTCCGCGTATTTCGCCGGGATCGCGGACGACGATCGAAAGTTCCTCATGTACTTCCTCGCGTCGACCTATTCGCGGGCGGTGTTCGAGGACGGCCGCATCGACGCCTTCTGCGAGGCGATGCTGAACAACCCGCACCCGCAGTCGACCGAGGCGTTCCAGCGTACGGCGCGGGCGATCCTCGGACACGACACCCGCAACCGGCTCGGCACCATCGACCGGCCGACGCTGGTCGTCTACGGCGAGGAGGACGTGATCTGCCCGCCCCGCCATTCACGCGAGATCGCCACGCTCATCCCCGGGGCGCAGCTCGTCGGCGTTCCCGCCCAGGCGCACCAGCCCTTCCAGGAGGATCCGGCGGCCTTCAACGAGGCCGTGCTCCAGTTCTGGGAATCCGTGTAGGCGATCCCCTCGGCTCTACCCTACGTGGTGATCGATTTAGGGAGGGGCTGTGATTGCACGGATCTGGCGCGGCGCGGTGCGTCCGGAGGACGCGGACGAGTATGCCGAGTACATGCGCGTGACCGGCGTCGGCGCGTACCGGATGACTCCGGGGAACCAGGGCGCGTGGATTCTCCGCCGGCAGCTCGGGGAGCTGACGGAGATCGTGGCGTTCTCGTTCTGGGACAGCATGGACGCCGTCCGCGCGTTCGCCGGCGACGACCCGTCACGGGCCGTCTACTTCCCGGAGGACGATCGCTTCCTGGTGCAGCGCAGCGATGTCGTGGAGCACTACGAGGTCGACTGAGGGCGCTCGAGGACGCCCGCGGCCGCCAATTTCTGCCAGCGATCCCCCGTCCGGGTGTCGGAGCGGAGGCCGGTTGCATAGACACTGAGAGCGGAGGCGCTCACCCCGGGGCGCCCACCTTCACCGAAAGCTCCCGCTCCCGTGTCAGAACGGCCCCTGCCCCAGCGAGACCTCGCCGGGCGCCTCGCGTCCTACGAGACGCTTTTCGACATCTCACGCATGCTGCTCGTCTCGGTGACGCAGGACGAGCTCTTCGAACGCATCTCGTCGGAGCTCAACCGGCTCGTGCCCGTCGATACGCTCACGATCTACCGCATCGACGAGGTCGCCCGCCAGATCGTGCCGGTCCACGCCCACGACCAGTGGGCGGACGAGATCATGGCGGCGCCGCTCGAGCTCGGGGAGGGGCTGACGGGCTGGGTGGTCGAGCACCGGGAGCCGGCCAACCTGACCGCTGCGGAGCGCGACCCCCGCATCGCGGTCGTGCCGGGGACGCCCGCGGACGAGCCCGAGGCCATCATCTCGGTGCCGCTCGTCGTCCACGACCGCCCGATCGGCGCGCTGAACACGTACCGGCTGGGGGAGGACGCGGAGTTCTCGCACGACGAGTTCGTGCTCGTCCAGCAGTTCGCCGCCGTGGCGGCGCTCGCGCTCGAGAACACGCAGAACCGGATCCGGCTGCTGCACGAGGCCCAGACCGACTGGCTGACGGGCCTCCACAACCACCGTGTCTTTCACGAGCGGCTCCATGACGAGGTCGAGCGGGCCGAGCGCTACGGCCGCCCGCTCTCGCTGATCACGTTCGACCTCGACGACTTCAAGCTGCTGAACGACGTCCACGGCCACCAGGAGGGCGACCTCGTCCTCCGCCGCGTGGCCGCCGCCGCCCGCGAGGAGCTGCGCGCGAGCGACCTCGCCTGCCGGGTCGGCGGCGAGGAGTTCGCGATCATCCTGCCCGAGGCGGGCAAGCGGGCCGCGCGGGCCGCGGCCGACCGCCTGTGCGCCCGGGTGCGGGCCCTGCCCGGGGTGCGCGCGGTGACGGTCTCGTGCGGGGTCGCC
>JBKPMQ010000242.1:0-5153 GCA_046732235.1 Actinomycetota bacterium | reverse complement strand
ATCACCATCCGCCCGCTCTCGAGTCCGGAGAGGGTCAGCAGGTCGTTGATCAGCGTCAGGAGCCGGCGGGCGTTCTGGTCGATGATGTCCAGGAACTCGGCCTGGTCGGGGGTCATCTCCCCCACCTCGCCGTTCACGAGGATGTCCGTGTAGCCGAGGATCGACGCGAGCGGGGTGCGCAGCTCGTGCGAGACGCTCGAGACGAAGTCCGACTTGAACTGGTCGGAGAGCCGCAGCGCCTCGACCTGCTGGGCCAGCGCGGTGTTCAGCTCGTCGAGGCGGGCGAGGATGTCGACGCGCTCGATGGCCACGGCGGCCTCCGCGGCGAACAGGCCGACCACGGCCGCGGCCCGGTCCGAGATCAGCGTGACGTGCCGGGTCCAGGCGACGAGCAGCACGCCGACGGGATCGCCGTCGCGCAGCACCGGCTGCCAGAGTGCCGTCACGAGGCCCGACGCCTCGACCAGCTGGGGCGAGACGCCGCCGTGGGCGGAGAGGTCGGCGAAGAACGGCTCCCGCGACACGAACACCTGGGCCGTCGCGGAGCTCGTGTGCTCCATCGGCACCATCAGCGGCTCGGAGCGGGCGCCGGCGATCGCCGTCGACACGAGGTTCCCGGCGCCGTCCGGCTCCATGAGGACGGCCATCGCGCCGTCGCACACCTCGAGGGCGGCCTCGCAGATCGCCGTCCGGGCCGAGGCGGCGTCCGCCGTCCGCGGCAGGCGCCGGGCCACCTCGGCGACGACGGTCAGGTCGGCGGCGTACTGGAAGGCGAGCACGCCTGCCTCCTCCTCCGCCTGGCGCCGGTCGGTGACGTCGCGCAGCGCGAGCATCCCCCAGCCGTCCTCGGCCTCCGGCACCTGCCGGGCGGAAACCTCCAGGTAGCACGGCGCCCCGGCCTTGGTGGCGCCGATCAGCTCGAACGGCACCGGTTCGGGGATCCGGATCCGCTCCGCCAGCGCGGCCCGCTCCGCGGGCGCGGCCAGGTCGAGCACGCTCAGCTGGAGCGCCTCGTCGGCGGAGTACCCGAAGGTCTGGGTGAAGGCGGGGTTGACGTCGACGATCTGGCCGTCGACGTGGGCGAGGAGCGGCTCGAACGAGGCGTCCCAGAGCGTCCGGAACGGGTCCGCGGCGGTGCCGCCCCGGCGTCGCCGGAGGGGAATGGCGAGTCGTCGCAGTCCGCGGGGGGCGGAAGCGTTCACCCCGGCGGTATCGGCGGCCGTCGCAGGCGCCTTGAGCTGCTCTGGATGGTCTATCCCAGCGCGTCTTCGAGCAGGCGCCGGGCGATCCCCTCCCAGCTCCACCGGGCGACCACGGCGGCGCGCGCGACGGCCCCCAGCCGCGCCCGCTCCTGCGCCGGGAGCGCGAGCACCGCGTCCAGTCGCCGGGCCAGGTCCGCGCTCGTCCCGTCGAAGGTGATCCCGGCCTCGCCGAGCCCGGCCGCGACCTCGGCCAGCCCGGAGTGATCGGACACGATCGGGAGCACCTCGCAGGCGGCGGACTCGGCCGCGACCATCCCGAAAGCCTCGGGCAGCACCGAGGGCACGACGACCGCCTCCGCCAGGGGGACGAGCAGCTGCAGCTGTGCGTGGTCCATCGCTCCGGTGAAAATGGTGCCCGGCGGGGCGGCCGCCTCGAGCTCGGCGCGTGCGTCGCCGAAGCCGACGACGACGAGCCCGACGTCCGGATGCCTGGGCCCGACGTCCTGCCAGGCCTCCAGCAGGAGGTGGACGCCCTTCTGGCGCATCAGCTTGCCGAAGTAGAGGACGAAGCGGCCCACACCTTCGAGCGCCGCACCCGCGCCCGGGTCGGCCGTGCGTTCGGCCGGCTCCGCCCAGCCTGGCCCCGCCTCGGCGTCGAGCAGCCGCCGCAGCTCTGGGAGCGACCCGCGCCCGGGCGCGAACCCGTCGGTGTCGACGCCGGGTGGGACGATCCGCATCGAGCTCCGGTACGCCCCCTCCCCCAGGAGCTCCTCGGTCACCGAGACGATGTGCTGCGACCCGGCGTAGACGGCGGCGGCGCGGGCCAGGCCTTCGCGGGCGAGGTCGGCGAGGGGCGGCCGTCCGCGGATCGCGTACTCGAGCTCCGACCCGTGCACCTTCACCGCGAACGGCGTGCCGCCGTCGCAGGCCGCCGAGGCCACCGGCCCGCCCATAATGGCGTGGTTCGCAAGCACCAGGTCGACCGGCGAAGCGTCGAGCTCGGCCCGGATGGCCTCGATGTTCGCCGCCGTATAGCGGTCGAGCTCCGCGGCGGTCATGTCGGCGACGTGGCGGGCCTCGATGCCCTCGTAGCGGTCGAGCACGAACACCGGCAGGAGCGGGCCCACGTCGGGCCGCACCACCCGCACCCGCGGCCCGAGGTCGAACCGCTCGGCGCGCAGCTGCTGGCAGACGAGCACGACGTCGTGCCCGAGCCCGCCCCAGGCGCGGGCGATGTGCTGGGTGTAGATGTTCGAGCCCGTGCCCTCGAGCAGGTACCCGTGCCACAGGAGGAGGCGCACGGCGGGAGGCTATCCGCCAACCGGTGAATAAAAGGGGTCTGACCCCGTTTATTCAGCGGCTAGGTCAGGTGGAAGTAGAGCGCGTGCAGGATCTCGACGACCGGGCTCGACCGGTGCACCGTCACGTCGGGCGGGGTGTCGATCAGCGCGTCGGAGTAGTTGAAGATGATCTTCACGCCGGCGGCGACCAGCATGTCGGCCGCCTCCTGCGCGGCGTCCTCGGGCACGGCCAGGACGCCGACGATGATGTTGCGGTCGCGCACCGCTCCGGGCAGGTCGGACACGGCCTGCACCTGGCGTTCCCCGATGTTCGTCCCGATCTTGGCCGGGTCGGAGTCGAACACGCCGGCGATGTTGAACCCGTGGTCGGCGAACGTCGGCGACGAGGCGATCGCGGAGCCCAGCCGCCCGGCGCCGATCAGGACGATGTTGTGCTGTCCCGACGTCCGCAGGATCTTGCGGATCTCGGTGACCAGGTAGTCGATGTTGTAGCCCACGCCGCGCTTGCCGAACTTGCCGAACCCGGACAGGTCGCGCCGGATCTGGGTGGCGTTCACGTTCGTGTACTCGCCGATCTCCTGCGACGAGATCGAGTCGCGCCCCATCTTCTTCGCCTGCGTCAGCACCTGCAGGTAACGCGAGAGCCGGGCGGCGACGCCGACCGTCAGGCGATCGGATTCCAAAGATCTCTCCTTCGAAGGGGGGGCGGCGTGCAACACGATGTCTCCAGTGTAGCCACGGCGTTTTCGCCCCCGCGCCGGTGCCCGCCGGACGTCAGCCGACAGCCTCCGCCGCGTCGAGGCGGCGGTGCAGCTCGGCCACGTCGACGTGGTACTTGAACGCCTTGCGCCCGTCGACGAAGACGACGGGGATCTGCTCGCGGTAGGCCGCCTCGAGCTCGTCGTCGCCCGTGATGTCGACCTCGACGAGGTCGAATCCGCGCACCTCGCGCTCGCGCACGAGCACCTCCTTGGCCACGTCGCAGAGATGGCAGCCCGGCGCCGAGTAGACGCGCACCTCGACGCTCACGATGCGGTCGCGTACGCGTCCCGGCGCAGGTAGCCCGGAAACGCGATCGGGTCGGTGTAGCGGGCCGCGCTCGCGATCATCGCCGCGTTGTCGGTGCAGAGCTCGGGCGCGACCAGCGCGAGGCGCACGCCCAGCTTGCGGCACCGCTCCGCGAACGCGTCGCGGAGCGCCCCGTTGCGGGCGACGCCGCCGACCACCGCGAGCGTCGTCGCGCCCGTTTCGACGACGGCCGACGCCGTCCGCTCGACCAGTGACCGCACGATCGCCGCCTGGTACGAGGCCGCCAGGTCGGCGTGATCGGCGTCGGGCTCGCGTGCGAGCGCGTACCGCAGCGCGGTCTTGAGACCGCTGAAGGAGAGGTCGTAGCCGGGCCTGCCCGACATCCCGGTCGGGAACGCGTGCGTCCGGGGATCGCCGCCGGCCGCGAGCCGCTCGAGCTTCGCCCCGCCGGGATACCCGAGGCCGAGCAGCCTTGCGCCCTTGTCGAACGCCTCGCCGGCCGCGTCGTCGAGCGTCCCGCCGATCACGCGGTAGCCGCGCCGGTCCGTCACCTCGACGATCAGCGTGTGGCCGCCGGAGGCGAGCAGTGCCAGGAACGGCGGCTCGACCGGGTCGGGCTCGAGGTAGAGCGCCGCCAGGTGGCCGTGGAGATGGTCGACGGGCACGAGCGGGAGCCGGCGCGCGTATGCGATCGCCTTCGCCGCCGAGAGGCCGACGAGGAGCGCGCCGATCAGGCCCGGGCCCTCGGTCACCGCCACGGACTCGATCTCGTCCAGCGTCGTGCCCGCCTCCTCGAGCGCTCCCTGGACGACCGGGACGACGAGCTCCAGATGCCGCCGCGACGCCACCTCCGGCACAACGCCCCCGTAGCGCGCGTGCAGCTGCGCCTGCGATGACACCACGTTCGCCCGGACGACGCCGTCGCCGGTGATGACGGCAGCCGCAGTCTCGTCGCAGGACGTCTCGATCCCGAGGATCACGGGCGCCCGCTACGCCGGCTCGGGGTCGCGCCACATGATGAGCGCGTCCTCGCGGTTGTCCGTGTAGTAGCCGCGGCGCACGCCCGTCGCGACGAACCCGAGCGACTCGTACAGGTGGATTGCGATGTGGTTGGAGACGCGCACCTCGAGGGTGTAGCCGCGCTCGACGTCGTCCTCGGTCAGCTCGAACAGCCTGTCGAGGAGCGCCCGGGCGACGCCGCGCCCGCGCCAGGCCGGGTCGACGGCCACGTTCATCACGTGCCAGGCATCGACGTAGCGGGCGACGATCAGGTACCCGAGCATGTCCTCGCCCTGGAAGGCGCCCAGGCAGATGCCGCTCGGCTTCGAGAGCTCGCCGGCGAACATCGACCGCGACCACGGGGTCGGGTACGAGGCCCGCTCGACGACCTCGATCGCGTCCAGGTCGGACGTCTTCAGGGGACGCAGCTCGACGGCGGTGATCATCCGGCGGCCCTCATCGGGAGGCTGCGCTCGGCGTCCGGCTCGCGCAGGTAGCGCGGCTCGGGCGGGCCGGCGCCGGCGTGGAGCGCCGCGTGGTGGCGCGCGTGCGGGACGTGCAGCGGGGAGTCGTCCGGCGGGATGCGGGCGCCCGCGCCCTCGAGCGCCTCGCGGTAGCGGAC
>JBKPMQ010000241.1:0-4095 GCA_046732235.1 Actinomycetota bacterium | reverse complement strand
CGGCAGCTCCGCCAGCGCGCCCGGGCGGACGATCGGCGCGAGCAGGGCCTCGTCGCCGTGCACCTCCTCGGCGTCGACGAGCGCGTCGGCAGCGGCCTGATAGAGGCCCCGGCGCTGCTCGTAGAGCTCGGCGAAGCCGCGCGCCTCGGCGGCCAGCGGCCGGTCGCCGGCGCCGGCCTCGATCCGCCGCCACGCCGTCTGCGGCGAGACGTCCAGCAGCACCGTGAACGACCCGTCCCGCAGCCGCTCGCGGATGAGGGGCGAGGTGACCGCGCCGCCACCGAGCGCCACGACGACGCCGGTCTGATGCAGCAGGCGCAGGCACACGCGCTCCTCGAGCGCCCGGAACGTCGGCTCGCCGTCGGTCGCGAAGATCTCCTTGATCGACCGGCCGGCCTCGCGCTCGATCTCGGTGTCCGCGTCGACCGCCCGCCAGCCCAGCCTTTCCGCGATCGTCGCGGCGGCGGTGGTCTTGCCCGAGCCCATGAATCCGATCAGGGCCAGGTTCCGGTAGGGCCCCGGGATCACGCCCGCGAGATGCGCTCGAGGTAGGCGGAGTGGGCGGCCACGAAGTCGCGCACCGCATCCCCGCCGAACTTCTCCACCGCCGCCCGCGCGAGCTCCCATGCGACCGCCGCCTCGGCGACCACCGCCGCCGCGGGGAGGACGGTCACGTCGCTGCGCTCGACGTGGGCCTGGCGCGGCTCATGCGAGCCGAGCTCGACGCTCTGCAGCGGCCGCATCAGGGTCGGCAGCGGCTTCCAGATCGTGCGCACGACGAGGTCGGCGCCGTTCGTCATCCCGCCCTCGAGGCCCCCGGCCGCATCGGTGCGGCGGTGGTAGCCGCGCTCGTCCGAGTGGAAGATCTCGTCGTGGACGCGCGAGCCGCGGCGGGTCGAGCTCACGCTCGCGTCGCCGATCTCGACGCCCTTGGCGGACTGGATCGACAAGATGGCCGCCGCCAGTCGCCCGTCCAGGCGGGCGCCGGCGGAGACGTGCGATCCGAGCCCCGGCGGCACCCCGAAGGCGCGCACCTCGGTGACGCCGCCGAGGGTGTCGCGCTCGCGCTTGGCCTGCTCGATCTCGGCGATCATCGCCGCCTCGGCGTCGGGGTCGAGGCAGCGCACCTCCGAGGCCTCGGCGCGGTCGAAGTCTCGCTCCTGCAGCCAGGCGGGCGGCGTCGCCCGCACGGTGCCGATCTGGAGCACCTGCGAGCGGACCGTGATGCCGATCGTCCGGATCAGCGCCTTCGCCACGGCGCCGGCGGCGACCCGCCCGGCGGTCTCGCGGGCGCTGGCGCGCTCGAGCACGTTGCGGACGTCGTCGTGGCCGTACTTGAGGACGCCGGCGAGGTCGGCGTGCCCGGGTCGCGGGAGGGTCACCGGCTGGCCCCGCCAGCCGTAGCCCTCGAGCTCGGCCTCGTCGACCGGCCACGGGCTCATCGGCGCCGTCCAGTTCTTGTGGTCGCGGTTCTGGATGAAGAACGCGAGCGGGCTGCCGAGCGTCCGGCCGTGGCGCAGGCCGCCGCGCGGCTCGACGTCGTCCTGCTCGAGCTTCTGGCGCGGGCTGCGGCCGTAGCCGGCCTGACGGCGGGCGAGGTCGGCCCGGATCAGGTCGTGGTCGAGCTCGAGCCCCGCCGGGAGCCCGGAGACGACGACGGTGAGCCCGGGGCCGTGCGACTCCCCCGCGGTGACGTACGTGAGCTCCATGCGGGCATGGAGCCTACCGACTAGGAGGTGGCGCGGATGCGGGCCAGGCCGGCCGAGTAGGCGACCAGGTAGAGCGGCATCCAGGCCGCGCAGAGGAGGAGCTCGAGAGCGGGATCGCCGAACGCCATCATCATCGAGTAGACGACGGCGGCGCCCAGGAGGCCCAGGAGGAGGACGATTGCCGAGCGGCGGAGGATCATGCGCCGCCGTACCACGCGTTCCAGAGCTGCGGCCCCCACAGGAGCGCGACCATCGCGCCGGCGGCCAGGAAGGGGCCGAAGGGGAACGAGACCTTGCGGCCCCCCGGGCCCTTCAGGACGAGCACGGCGATCGACGGCAGGAGCGAGATCGCAAACGCGGCGAACAGCGCGACCCCTGCGTAGCGTCCCAGCGCGAGCCCGATCATCAGCGTCATCTTCACGTCGCCGAGCCCCATCCCTGCCGGATACACAAGCCAGGCGACGTAGAGGAACGCCGACGCGGCCAGGCCGCCGATCAGAAGCTCGGCCCAGCGGTCGGGCTGGGCGAAGACGGCGGCGAGGTAGACCCCGACGGCGCCGGGGAGGTTGATCGCGTTCGGGATGATCCGGTGGCGCAGGTCGATCACCGACGCTGGGACGATCAGCGCGGTCAGGAGCAGCGCCGGCGCGAGCCGGGCGTGGAAGCCGATCTCCACCGTCACGGCGGCGAAGAGGAACGCCGTCACCCCGGCGACGATCCAGCGGCGGCGCGACGACGGTGCCGTGCCCTTCCCCTTCGGGAAGCGCTGGATCAGCCACTCGATCGGCCAGCCGAGCGCGAAGCCGGCGCCTGCGAGGGGAAGGACGAACTCCATGGGGCCGTTATCGGCGCGAGGGTCCTGGGACTGTAGGCTCCCGCCGGATGCCCGACGTCGTCGTCATCGGGGGAGGCGTCGTCGGGACGATGGCCGCCTGGCAGCTCGCGGAGGCGGGCGCCGAGGTGACGCTGCTCGAGCGGGACGCGCTCGCCTCGGGCGCGACGTCGAAGAGCCAGGGCCTCGTCCTCCCGCCCGACCTCGCCGAGCTCGTCCCGCTGTGGCAGGACAGCATCGCGATGTATGCGCGGCTGCACGACGCCGGGGCGGAGTTCTGCTTTGACCGCGAGGCGCCCATCGGGACGCTGCTCCTGGCCCGGCATGCGGGCCAGATGTCCGGCCTCGCGGCCGCACCGGTCGCCGGCGAGATGCTCGACGGCGCCGGCGTCGCCGCCGCCGAGCCGTCCCTGGCCGGCGGGATGGCGGGTGGGCTCCTGATCGAGGAGGGCCGGCGCACCGATCCCGGCGCCCTGGCCGCCTCGGCCGCCGAGGCGGCGGCCAAGGCCGGCGCCGACGTCCGCACGCACGTCGAGGTGAAGCACCTCGGGACGGGCGCCGTCGTGACCGACGCCGGGCGGATCCCCGCCGGCCAGGTGCTCGTCGCCGCAGGCGCGTGGACGCGGCGCCTGGGGCACGCCCTCGGGGTCGACATCCCCATCCGCCCGGTCCGGGGCTGGCTCGCGCTGCTCGCGCCGGGGCCGCCCATCCTGCGCCACGCCATCCACGAGGCGGCATACGAGCCGACGCCCGATCCCGCGCCGGCGCGCCCGGTCAGCCTCGGGCGACTCGGACAGGGCGGGCTCGCCCGCGACGGCGCCGACGCCGCCCACGCGCTCGGCATCCACCAGAACGCCGACGGCACGGTCCTCGTCGGCGCGTCGCGGTCGGCCGCGCTGCACGAGGGCCCCGAGAGCGCCGACGCCCTGCGGGAGAACGCAGCCCACGCCTGCGAGCTGATCCCGGAGCTCGCAGGGCGCGAGGTCACGGCCGCCTGGACGGGCCTGCGCCCGTTCTCCGAGGACGGGCTTCCCTACATCGGCCGGCTGGACGAGCGCACCGTCGTGTGCGCCGGCCACGGCAGCGAGGGCATCCTCACGGGCGGGGGCTCCGCCCGGCTGGCCGCCGACCTCGTCCTCGGGCGGGCGCCGTTCACCGATCCGGCGGCGTTCGACCCCACGCGGCGGCGCGCATGACGTCGACCGGCGCGGGGACGCCGGTGAGGAGCTCGAACGCCGCGATGCCCTGGCCGACGAGGACGTCGAGGCCGTCGACGGCGCGGGCGCCGCGAGCCGCCGTCTCCTGCACGAGCGGGGTCGGCGTGCCGTCGCCGCGATAGGCCAGATCGCACACGACCGTCCCGGGGGTGATCAGCTCGGCGGCGATCGGCAGCTCCGATGAATACCCGGTGCCTGGCACCGGATATTCATGCTGGCCGAGCGGGGTCGCGTTGACCACGAGGGTCGCGCCCGTCCGCGGCGGCCACGGCTCCACGGCGACGCCGAGCTCGGCGGCGGCCTCGCGCCGGCGGGCGCTCACGGCGACCCGCCAGCC
>JBKPMQ010000240.1:0-19874 GCA_046732235.1 Actinomycetota bacterium | reverse complement strand
TCCTCATCCCGCTCGAGGAGCGGGCCGAGCTCGGCGGCGGCCGCCTGCCGGACGACGCCGTCGCCCGCGTCAAGGACGCGGCCCGCGCGGCGCGCCTGACCGGCGGCAACCACGCCGTCGAGCACGGCGGCCAGGGCTGGTCGGCGTTCGAGCAGGTGCTCGTCCAGGAGGAGCTCGGCCGCAACACGAACGGCATCTGGTGGCACATGGGCGGCGGCTACAACGTCCTCGCCCGGGGGACGCCGGAGCAGATCGAGCGCTACCTCGTCCCCACGCTGGCGGGCGAGCGGGCCGACGCGTACGCCGTCACCGAGGGCGGCGCCGGGTCGGATCCCGGCGGCATCGCGGCGACCGCGGAGCGCACGGAGCGCGGCTGGCGCATCCGGGGCGAGAAGTGGTTCGTCACGTCCGGCGATGTCGCCGACTTCGACATCCTGATGGTGAACGTGGTGGACGGCGACCGGCGCCTGCCGACGCTCTTCCTGGTCGACCGCGACCGGCCCGGGATCGACGTCGTGGACGATCCCCCGTTCACCCACTCGTACCCCCACGGCCACCCGACGGTGCGCTACGACTGCGAGGTGGCCGCCGACGCAGTTCTCGGCGGCGAGGAGATGATCGGCCGCGGCGGCGAGCTCCAGAACGAGTGGTTCGTCGAGGAGCGGATCCACATCGCGGCCCGGTGCGTCGGGGCCATGCGGCGGCTGCTGGACGAGGCCGTCGCCTGGGCGATCGAGCGCGAGCAGTTCGGGCAGCGGATCTACGACTACCAGGGCGTCAGCTTCCCGCTCGCCGACTCGGCCGCCGACTGCGCCGCCGCCCGCCTGCTCACCTACCAGGTGGCGCAGCTCGTCGATGACGGCGCCGACCGCAAGCTCGTCCACGGCCGGGCGGCGATGGCCAAGCTGTTCGCCTCCGAGGCGGCCTGGCGCTGCGCCGACCGCTGCGTGCAGGTGCTGGGCGGGCGCGGATACATGCGCACGTTCGCCGCCGAGCGGTTCCTGCGCGAGCTGCGCGTCGACCGCATCTGGGAGGGCACGAGCGAGATCCAGCGCCTGATCGTGGCCCGCGGTCTCGAGAAGCGCGGCGTCGAGCGCATGCTCGACATCCAGCCCTGACCGGGGTCAGACCCCGAACGCCGGTCGTGACGCTTTCGTCGCAGTTCCGTTCGGGGTCTGACCCCGGTCAGGCGAGCTGGAGCGGGAGCTGGAAGGCGACGACCGTGCCGGATCCGGGGGCGGAGCGGACCTCGACGCTGCCGCCGGCCAGGTGGAGCCGCTCCCGCATCGTGTCGAGCCCCATGCGGCGCTGGCGGCGGCTGCGCTCGAACGCCGCGTCGACGTCGAACCCGCGCCCGTCGTCGGTGATTCGGCCATGCAGGACGCCGTCCCGCGCCTCGACCTCGATGCCGATCGCGCGCGCCCGGGCGTGCTTGCGGACGTTGACGATCGCCTCGCGGACGGTGCGGTAGGCCAGCTCCTCGACGATGTACGGGTAGCGGTCCGGCGCCACGGCGACCGAGACGACGACGCCCGCCTCCTCGGCGAGCTGGTCGGCCAGGTCGGCCATGGCCCCGGCGAGGCCCTCCTGCTGGAGGCTCGGGGGGCGCAGCTCGAACATGAGCCGGCGGGTGCGGTCGGTGGCGGCGGCGAGCGTCCGGCGGGCCGCGCCGACGACCGTCGAGATCCGCTCGGGGTCGGTCGCGTCCGCCGCCTGGCCGAGGCGGTCGAGCACGACCAGGCACGCCGTCAGCACCTGGACGGTGTCGTCGTGCAGCTCGGCCGCCAGGCGCCTGCGCTCCTGCTCCTCCGCCCGCAGCAGGCGCTCGATCGCGTGCCGACGCTCCCGCTCGCTTTCGCGGACGCTCTGCTCGAGCCGGCGGCAGCGCTCGCGCAGGCGGGCCACCTCGAGGCCGCCGATCTCGTCGCCGCGAGCCGCCGGCGCGCCGGCGCCGACCGTTTCGTCAACGTGCGATGCCATTCCCTAGTGGGTCTCCGCGATGCCCCGGTCGACCGCCCCGAGCCCGTTCCACAGGGCCTCCAGCGCCGCCTCGAGATTGCCCGAGCGCTGCTCGACCAGCGCGAGCACCTGGTTCGCCTCGGCCACGTAGTGCGGGGCGGTGGTGTGCTCGAGCAGCTCGATGGATCGGTGGCACAGGAACCGGGCCTCGGCGAGCTCGCCGTCGTGGAGCGCGGCCCGGGCCAGGACGAGCGTCGCGGCACCCGCGATGCCCGGCTCCGTGGCGGCGGTCTCGGTCAGGGCCTGGCGGGCCGCCTCCCGCGCCCCCTCGACATCTCCGGCGATCAGCGCCGCCCGGCCGCGGTCCGCGCTCAGCGTCGCCAGCTCCGGCGCCGCCCCCGCGTCGCCCATGAGCGCGACTGCCCGCTCCAGATGCGCGTCGGCCTCCGACGGCCGGCGCTGGTCGACGAGGATGCCGCCGAGCATGGCGTGGGCGCGTCCCAAGAGCAACGTGTGCTCCGTTGCCTCGAGCTGGGCGACCACCTCGCCCATGTACCGCTCCGCCAGCCGCAGCCGCCCCTGTTCGGCGTACGTACGCGCCAGCGCCCAGGCCAGGCGCATGCGCGCGATCGGGTCGGCGAGCGACTCCTCCACCTCCAGCACATCTGCCAGAACGGCCTCCGCATCGGCAAACCGGCCCTGGTCCGTGTATGCGCTCGCCAGGTAGACCCCGAAGCGGACGACGTCGCGGGCGTCGACCGGCGGCTTGCGGGCCTCCTCGAGCGCGGAGCGCAGCACCGAGATCGCCCGCGAGAGGTCGCCGATGCCGGCGTACGCCCGCCCGAGCGACTCGTGCAGGCCGGGCCGCAGCCGCGCGTTCGCCGTCGGCTCGAGCGCACGCGCCTCCTCGAGCAGGCTGACGGCGCGGTCGTCCTCACGCCTCTCGATGGCCAGCTGACCGAGCCCCTCGATCGCACGGCTGAGCGCGTGCATGTCGCCGCAGGCGCGGGCCTCGTCGGCCAGTCCCTCGAGCATCTCGGCCGCGTCGGGTGCCCCCATCCGCACGGCCATCTCCGCCAGGCCGATGCGGGCCGGGAGGATCGCCCCCCCGGAGGCACGGCCCGCCAGCTCGGCTGTCGTGACACCGAGCCGGCGGGCCAGCTCCGCCAGGATGCGCGGCGACGGAACCCGCTCCCCGGCCTCGATCCGGCAGATGTATGCCGGAGAGCATCCCGGGAACGCGAGCTGCTTCATCGACAGACCGCGCTCGGCTCGCACCGTACGCAGCCGCCGACCCAGCGAAGACGGGTCGTCGACGTGCGTCGGTGCAGGGCGGCCCACGATTCACAGAATACCCTGTAAAGACAGTTCTGTCGATGGCAATTGACGAAACGCCCCGGCCTCGGTACCGTGTCCCCTCCCGGGGTCCACGCGAACAAGGAGCGCCGAGATGTACGGCGGCAGGATCTGGCCGTAAATCGTTAGAACGTCCGGCGCCCGCGGTCGCGCGACCTGCGGGGCGCGACGAGACCTGGGGCCGCGGCGGGCAGGCCGCGGCTCAGGGCTCGAACGCGACCCGGTTCCGGAGCGTTCCGACGCCGTCCACCCAGACGTCGACCACGTCGCCGTCGCGCAGATAGCGCGGAGGGGTGCGCGAATCGCCCACGCCGCCGGGGGTTCCGGTGGCGATCACGTCGCCCGGCTCGAGGGTCATGCCGGCCGAGGCGTACACGATCAGCTCGACGATCGAGAAGATTAGGTTGCTCGTGTTCGAGCTCTGGAGCACCTCACCCGAGACCGTCGCCTTCACGTCGATCGACGTCAGGTCGATGCCGTCCGGGCTCGCCACGCACGGCCCCATCGGTGCGAAGGTGTCGAAGCTCTTGCCGAGCGTGAACTGGCGCAGCGGCGTCTCCAGCTGCGCCCGGCGGCCGGAGACGTCGTTCATCGCCGAGATGCCGCCGATCGCCGCGCGGGCCGCGTCGGCGTCGGCACGGTACGTGCGCCGGCCGATCACGACGGCGACCTCGGCCTCGTAGTCCGGCCGCGTCTCCTCGCGCGGGACGATGATCGTCTCGCCCGGGCCGATCATGGCGGACGGCCACTTGGCGAACAGGACCGGCACCTCGGGGATGTCGAGCTGCGACTCCTCGGCGTGATCGCGGTAGTTCAGGCCGATGCCGATCAGCTTGCGGGGCACGCACGGATGCAGGAGGCGAGCGTCGGCGACGGAGACCTGCTCGCCCGACGCGCCGGCCACGAGCTCCCAGGCTTCGGGCGAGGCGTCGAACCCGATGCCGGGCGCGGGGCCGGCGTCGACGATCGCGTCGTCCTCGAGCCGGCCGAGCCGGGCGCCGCCGTCGGCGCCGGCGTAGCGGACGGCCCTCATCGTCCCTGCTCCGTCCGCAGCACCTTGAGGGCGTTGATCGCGCGGGGGATGCCGGTGTACGGGGCGGTCTGCAGGATCGCCTCCTCGATGTCCTCGTCGGACACGTCGATCGCGCGCAGAGCCTCGATGTGTGCGGCGACCTGGGGATCGGAGCTGCCGAGCCCGGTCAGGAGGGCGACGATGATCAGCTCGCGCTCGCGGGCCGAGAGGCCGCCGCGGCTGTGGACGTCGCCGAAGACCCAGTCCACCAGCCAGCCGGCCATCGGCTCGCCCATCCGCTCCAGAAACGCGTCGCCGCCGGGGTGGTCCCCCAGCTCGGCGAGCCGCGCCGTCCCGCGCTCGTGGCGCTCCGCCTGGTCCATCATCGCGGTCCTCCTTGACCCTCTTCGGGCCACGGGATACTGTATCCAATCGTGGCCGACCCCCGTGTGCGCGTGGACGTTACCGGATCTCTACGGTGGGGCGCCCTGAGGGGTGAACGGGTGCTCCTGGACGGGGGCGGAGAGCTGGCGGCGGCCGACGCGACGTTCCTCGCCCCGGTCGAGCCGACCAAGATCATCGCCACGCATCTCACGTACCGGAGCCGCGTCGAGGAGTACCGTGCCAGGGTGCCGGCAGAGCCGTCGTACTTCATGAAACCGCCGTCCACGCTGAACGGCCACCGCGGCCTTCTGCGCCGTCCCCGGGGCGCCCGCTTCCTGAACTACGAGGGCGAGGTGGCGGCCGTGATCGGGTGGCCGATGCACGGCGTGCCGGAGTCCGAGGCGCTCGACTACCTGGCCGGCTACGCGCCGGCGAACGACGTCGGGCTGCACGACTTCCGCCACGCCGACCGCGGCTCCATGCTGCGCGTGAAGGGCCAGGACGGCTTCTGCCCGATCGGCCCCGGGCTGACCGCCGCCGTCGACTTCGACCCGACCGACTTCCGCATCCGCACGTTCCTGAACGGCGAGGTGGTGCAGGACGGCGCCGCGGACGACCTGATCTGGCCGATCGCCTACCTGCTGGCCGACCTGAGCCGCCTGATCACGCTCGAGCCGGGCGACGTCGTCCTCACCGGCACTCCGGCCAACTCCCGGCCGATGGAGCCCGGCGACGAGGTCGCCGTCGAGGTGTCGGGCCTCGGCCGGCTGGAGAACCGGGTGGTGGACTGGGACGTCGACCTCGCCGGGCCGGGCGAGCAGCCGCAGGTGTCCGCACAGACGCTGCACGTCGCGACGGCCATGCCGGAGGACGAGGCGGAGCGCGCCGTGGCGACGGGGGAGACCGCATGAGCCAGACCGCGCCGGCCTCCGCCGGCGTCGCCGCCCGCACGGGCCGCCAGTTCCTGGACGGCCTGCGCGGCGACGCGCGCGAGCTGTGGCTGAACGGCGTCAAGATCACCCACCCGCTCGACCACGCCGAGCTGCACGGCGCGGCACTCTCGCTCGCCCGCGTCTATGACCTCCAGCACGAGCACGCCGACGAGATGCTGGCGCCGTCGCCGGCGGACGGCCGGCTCGTCAACGTCACCCATCTGATCCCGCGCTCGCGCGAGGACCTCGAGCGGCGGCGGAAGGCGATCGAGATCGTGGCCGCGCTCTCGGGCGGGACGATGGGGCGCACCCCCGACTACCTGAACGTGACCTTCGCCTGCTTCGCCGGCCGGTCGGACGTGTGGGCGCGGCGCGACAACGAGCAGGGCGCGGAGAACCTGGTCGCCTACCAGGCCGAGATGCGCGACCGCGACCTCTCGACGACGCACTCGATCATGAACCCGCAGGTCGACCGCACGAAGCCCGAGGCCGAGCAGGCCGCCGGCCAGGTGGCGCTGCACAAGATCGGCGAGACCGAGAACCACATCACGGTGCGCGGCGCCCGCATGCTGGCGACGCTGGCCCCGTTCGCGGACGAGCTCACGATCTACCCGGGCTCCGACATCCGCCCCCAGGACGGCCGCTACGCGCTCTCGTTCGCGATCCCGATGGGCACGCCCGGGCTGAAGTTCATCTGCCGCGACTCCTACTCCAAGCAGCGCTCGCACGTCGACTATCCGCTCTCGTCCCGCTTCGACGAGATGGACGCCGTGGCGATCTTCGACGACGTCGAGGTGCCGAAGTCCCGCGTGTTCCTCGACGGCGACACCGAGGGCTACTCCGAGGTCATCACCGACACGGGCTGGCGCGGCCACATCATGCACCAGGCGTTCACGCGCGCGTACGTGAAGCTCTCGTTCGCGTTCGGGCTCGGCCACCTGATCGCGAACACGACCGGCGTGGGCCGCTTCGACCACATCCAGGAGAAGCTCGGCCAGATGTGGAACATGTGCGAGCTCACCCGCTCGGCCATCGTCTCGGCCGAGGCCGGCTCGGCGCTCGACGAGGGCGGGGTCTGGTACCCGGACGACCGTCCGTTCCTGGCCCTGCGGGGCGAGATGCCGAAGTGGCTCCCCTACTGCAACGAGCTGCTGCAGCTGATCGGCGGCGGCGGGTTCATGTGCACGCCGTCCGAGGCGGACATGAAGGGCCCGATGGCCGACGCCATCGCGACCTTCTACCAGGCCGCGGGCGCCGACGCCGAGCGGCGCATCCGGCTGTTCCGGCTGGCGTGGGACTACATCGGCTCCGACCTGGGCGGCCGCGGCGAGCTCTACGAGCGCTTCTACCTGTCCGACTCGTGGCGGATGACGGCGCTCGCGTACAAGATCGCCGACAAGAGCTTCGCCGAGTCACTGGTGGAGCAGTTTTTGCGAGACTGAGGGGCCCGTGACGACGCAGTCCGGATACTCGCTGCCGCTCTCGCCGGGCGGCACCGCGTCGCTCGTGCCGGCGCCGCCCTGGCACTACGTGGGCGACTTCCTGGTCATCGAGTACTGGGCCGACCCGGCCGCCGTCGCGGCCGTCCTGCCGCCGGGGCTCGAGCCGCACGCCGACCCGGGCCGGTGCGCCGCGCTCTTCGTCGACTGGCAGTCGTGCTCGGATTCGGGCGACGAGCTGCTGGAGCCGATCCGGGGCCAGTACAAGGAGTTCTTCATCGTCGTGAACGCGATGCTCGACGGCGACGAGGTCACGAACTGCCCGTATATCTGGGTCGACAAGGACTTCGCGCTCGTGCGCGGGTGGATCCAGGGGTTCCCGAAGAAGCTCGCCCGGATCGACATGACCCGCTCGTTCGGCCTCGACTGCCGCGCGGAGGGGCGCGCGTTCGCCGGCACGGTCGCGGCGAACGGCCACCGCCTGGCGCAGGGCACGGTCACGCCGGAGGGGGTCTCCGAGGCGGGCCCGACCCATAACGACCCGCCGCTCGTGAACCGGCGCCACTTCCCCCGCCTGGCGGCGGGCCGGCACTCCGACCCGGCCGTGCACGAGCTCGTCCGCGCCCGCAGCCGCGACCGGTCGATCTCGGCGATCCACGAGGGGCCGGCGACGCTCGAGCTGTTCCCGGCCCCGGGCGAGGAGCACGCGGCGCTCGCCCCCCTGCGGATGGGCAAGGGCTTCCGGTTCCAGTTCGCCTACACGGTGGACGACCTCGAGACGGTGAAGGAGGTCACGCCGTGAGCACGGTCGCCGGTGTCGACGTCTCGCCCGAGCACTACATCGGCGGCGAGCGCGTGTCCTCGCCCGAGCGGTTCGGTGACCGCTCGCCGATCGACGGCGCGCTGCTCACCGAGGTCGCCCGGGGCGGGAAGCGCGAGGTCGACCTGGCGGTCCGCGCGGCCGCGGCCGCGTTCCCCGAGTGGGCGGCGCTCGGCCCTGCGGGGCGCGCGCCCTACCTGCACCGGCTGGCCGACCTGATCGACGCGAACGTCGAGCGGCTCGCGTCCGTCGAGTGCCTCGACATGGCGATGCTCGAGCGGTCGCTGCGGGCACGCGTGATCAGCCGCGGGGCGCGCAACTACCGCAGCTACGCCGACCTGGCCGCCGGGTACGAGGAGCGGGTCTGGTCGAGCAACACCACGCTCAACCGCGTGATCCGGATGCCGTCCGGGCCGGCGGCCGTGATCACGCCGTGGAATGCGCCGTTCATGCTCTCGACCTGGAAGACGGCCCCGGCGCTGGCGGCCGGGTGCACGGTGATCCTCAAGCCGGCCGAGTGGTCGCCGCTCTCCTGCTCGCTGCTCGCCGACCTGGCCGGCGAGGCGGGGCTGCCGGCGGGGGTCTTCAACGTGGTCCAGGGCATCGGCGAGGAGGCGGGCGCCGCGCTCGTCGCGCACCCCGGCGTCCGCCGGGTGAGCTTCACCGGCTCGCCGGAGACCGGCCGCCTGATCGGCACCGCCGCGGCCGGGAACCTGGTGCCGTTCACGGCCGAGCTGGGCGGCAAGGGCCCGCTGATCGTGTTCGAGGACGCCGACGTCGAGGCGGCGGCGATCAGGGCGGCCGGCCAGTACGACGACGCCGGCCAGGTGTGCCTGGCCGGGACGCGGCTGCTCGTCGCCGAGTCGATCCGCGACGACTTCCTGGAGCGCTTCCACCGCCACACCGACGCCCATGTGCTCGGCGACCCGCGCGCCGACGACACGACGGTCTCGCCGCTGATCCACCCCGACCACCTCGCCCGGGTCGAGGGCTTCGTCGAGCGGGCGCGCGCGCACGGCGACGAGATCCTGCGCGGCGGCCGCCGGGCCGACCTGGGCGGCACCTACTACGAGCCGACGCTGATCGCGCCGCGCGGGAACGATTCCGAGGTCGTCCAGCGCGAGGTGTTCGGGCCGGTGCTGACCTTCCAGACGTTCGCCTCCGAGGCCGAGGCGATCGAGCTCGCGAACTCCACCGCCTACGGGCTCTCGGCCATCGTCTACACCGGCTCGCACGAGCGGGCCGACCGGGTCGGGCGCGCGGTGCGGGCGGGGACGGTGTGGGTGAACACGTTCCTCGTCCGCGACCTGACCGCGCCCTTCGGCGGGACGGGGATCTCCGGCATCGGGCGCGAGGGCGGCGACTACGCGCTCGACTTCTACTCCGACCTGAAGACGCTCCAGATCGTGGAGGGATCGACCGCATGAGCGCGCCGCCCGTCGCCGTCGATTTCGAGAACGACGCCTTCGCCGAGGGCATCCCGCACGAGCTCTTCCGCTGGCTCCGCGACAACGACCCGGTGCGCTGGTACGACTGGCCGCACGGACGCGGCTACTGGGCGGTCACGCGCCACGACGACCTGGTGGCGGTGCACAAGGACACGGCCACGTTCTCGTCCGAGACCGGGGCGACGGCGCTCGAGGACCTCGAGCCGGACGCGATCGAGGCGCGCAAGTCGATGCTCGACACCGACCCGCCCCGCCACACGCGCCTGCGCGCGCTCGTGAACCGCGGGTTCACCCCGCGGGCGGTGGCGGCCTACACCGACCTCCTGCGCGAGCTCACGGATCACATCCTCGAGCGTGCCCTGCCCCGCGGTGAGTTCGACTTCGTCGACGAAGTGGCCGCCGTGCTCCCGATCCGCGTCCTGTGCGAGATCCTGGGCGTGCCGCAGGAGGACAACCGCAAGCTGATCGAGTGGGGCGACGCCATGATCGGCTCGACCGACCCCGACCTCTCGGAGATGTCGTACGAGCACCCGTCGAGCGACCAGTACCGGCTACTGCCATTCCGCAGCCCGGTCGCCCTCGAGCTCTACAAGTACGGCCACGCCCTTGCCGCCGAGCGGCGCAAGGAGCCGCGCGACGACATCGTCACCAAGCTCGTCGAGGCCGAGATCGACGGCGAGCGGCTGACCGAGCAGGAGTTCGATGCGATGTTCCTGCTGCTCGTCGTCGCCGGGAACGAGACCACCCGCCAGGCGATCGCGCACGGCATGCAGGCGTTCATCGACTTCCCGGAGGAGCTCGCGCGGCTGCGGGCCGATCCGGAGCTGATGCCGACCGCCGTCGAGGAGATCATCCGGTGGGCGACGCCCGTGCTGCACTTCCGCCGCACCGCCACCCGCGACGTCGAGCTGCGCGGGGCGCACATCAAGGAGGGCGACAAGGTCGTCACCTGGTACGCGTCGGCGAACTTCGACGAGCGCGTGTTCGACGACCCGCTGCGGTTCGACGTCGGCCGCAAGCCGAACGACCACGTCAGCTTCGGCCGCGGCGGCCCTCACTTCTGCCTGGGCGCGCACCTGGCCAAGCTCGAGGTCAGGATCATGTTCGAGGAGCTGCTCCCGCGGATCGCCTCGATCGAGCCGGCCGGCCCGCCCCGGCGCATCCGCACCAATTTCACCAACGCTCTCAAGGCGATGCCCGTCCGCGTCGCCGCGGCATGAAAGGATCTCCGCGTGGCCGATAGCACCCTGACCGCGCTCGAGCAGCGCGGCGTCCGCACCGTCCGGATGACGTACCCCGACCTGCACGGCATCTCGCGGGGCAAGGACTACCCGCTCTCGCACCTCGCCCACGTGCTCGACGACGGCGGGACGTACTGCGAGGCGATCATGACGGTCGACCTGCGCCACAACGTGGTGGCCGGCCCCGAGCACGGCTTCCAGGACATCCGCGCGCGGCCCGACCTCGAGACGCTCGTGCCGGTGCCGTGGGAGCCGGACACCGCCTGGTGCCTGGCCGACCTCTTCCGCATGGACGGCTCGCCGTACGAGGTCGATCCGCGCGCGGCGCTGCGGCGCGCCGTCGAGGGCTACGCCGAGCTGGGCGTGTCGCCGGTCATCGGTCCGGAGCTCGAGTTCTATCTGTGTGTCGCCGACCCGGACGCGCCCCACGGCTACCGCCGCTACGTCGACAACTCGAGCCACGTCTACACGGTCGGCCACGTCGCCGACCCGCGCGGCGTGCTGACGACGATGCTGCACGCGTGTGTCGACATGGGCCTCGGGGCGATCGCGGCCAACCACGAGTACGGCCGCAGCCAGTACGAGATCAACCTCAATCACGGCCCCGCGCTCGATGCCGCCGACCGCGCGTTCCGGTTCAAGTCGGTGGTCAAGGACCTGGCCGCGCGCGAGGGCCTGCTGGCGACCTTCATCGGCAAGCCCTGGAACGACGACGAGGGCTCGGGCTTCCACCTCCACATCTCGCTCGCGGACGACGACGGGAAGAACGCCCTGAACGGCGACGGCGACGACGGCCTCTCGCCGTTGGCGCGCCACCTGATCGGCGGGCTGCTCGAGCACGGGCCGGCGCTGATGGCCTTCTTCAACCCGACCACGAACGCCTACCGGCGCCTGCATCCCGAGGCGCTCGTGCCGACGCTCGTGAGCTGGGGGCACGACAACCGGCTCACGCTCGCCCGCGTCCCCCGCGAGCGCGGCGGCGCGACCCGGGTCGAGTTCCGTGTCGGCGACGGTGCGGCCAACCCGTATCTCGCGATGGCCGCGGCGCTCTTCGCCGGCCTCGACGGCATCAACCGCGAGATCGAGCCGCCGCCGCCCAGCGAGGGGCTGATCTACGAGCTGCCCGAGGCCGAGACGATGACGCGGCTCCCGACGACGTTCGAGGCGGCGCTCGACGCGCTCGAGGCGGACACCGTCCTGACCGAGGCGATGGGCTCCGACCTCGTACGCGTCTTCCGGGTCATCAAGGACGCCGAGCTGGAGCGCGCCCGCCACACCGTGACCGACTGGGAATTCGCCGAGTACACCCACCACCTATGAGGACAGTCCTCGGACGGGGACTGTCCCTATCAAGGTCCTCACCAATCTGAGCCGGCGATCCCGATGACGCGGCCGCTGGGCACGAGCGCGTCCTCGTCCAGGCCGCCGAACGCGCCCCGGTGGAAGATGAGCGGCTCGCCGCCCGAGCCCTCGAAGTCGACCACCTCGCCGACGACGAGGTCGTGGTCGCCGGCGACATGGACGCCGACGACGTGGCAGCGCAGGATCGCGAGCGCGTGCATGACCGCGAGATAGCCGGCCGGGTCGACGATCGTGTAGCCGGGCGGAAACGGCGCGCCCGGCTTCGCGAAGGCGAGCGCGACGTCGCGCTGGCGCCGGTGGAGGACGTTGACCGCGTACTTCTCGCTGCGCCGCACGATCTCGAGCGTGCGCGTCCCGTGCGCGAGCGAGACGAGCACGAGCAGCGGATCGAGCGACACGGAGGTGAAGGAGTTGAGCGTCATGCCGGCATGGGTGTCGCCGAAGCGGGCCGTGACGACGGTGACCCCGGTGGCGAACGCGCCGACGACCTCGCGGAAGTCGAGCCGGAGCCGGGGGTCGTGCGTCACGGGGCGACGATATGCCAGCCTCAGCGACCGCGCAAACCGGTGAATAACCGGTGCCTGGCACCGGATATTCATGCGTGCGGCGCCGGGGCATTGCCGCATCGGCAATGATGTGGGGATGCCGCCCACGGGACGACCCGCCGAGCGGCGCCTGGCCGCGGTGGAGCGGGCGCTGCGCGTGCTCGACGCGTTCCTTCGCGTCCGCGGCGACGCCGGGACGAGCGAGCTCGCGCGCCTGACCGGGATCAACGCGAGCACGGTGTCGCGCACGCTCTCGACGCTCGTCGACGCCGGGTACGTCGAGCACGTCCCCGACACGGGGCGCTACCGGCTCGGCACGCACCTGCTCGCGCTCTCGAACCACGTCCTCGCCGGGCTCGACCTGCGCGTGCTCGCGCGGCCGCACCTGGAGGCGCTCGAGGCCGACGTCGGCGAGACGGCGACGCTGTCGCTGCCCGCCGATCCCGACGCGATCACCGTCGATTTCGTCCCCAGCCGGGCGACGGTCGCGTCGGTGGCCCGGGTCGGGCGGGCCAGCGTCGCACATGCGACCGCGACGGGCAAGGTGATGCTCGCCTTCGCCGGCGGGCCGCCCCGCAGCGGGCGGCTCGAGCGCTTCACCGACCGCACGATCGTCGACCCCGCGGAGCTCGCCCGGGTGGTGGACGCCGTCCGCGAGGAGGGGTGGGCGCGCGCGATCGGCGAGCGCGAGGAGCATCTGAACGCGATCGCCGCGCCGGTGCTCGGTGCGCGCGGCGAGCTGGCCGCCATTCTCGGCATCCAGGGCCCCGACACCCGCTTCGACGAGCCGGCCCAGGATGCCGCCGCGCCCGTCCTCGTGCGGCGCGCGGTGGCGCTTTCGGGCGAGCTGGGGTACCATGGGGGGACAGTTTGGAAATAGCTTTGCCGCAGAGGCAATAATCGGAAGGAACTTGAATGGCCCATCTGCCCGACCGCGTCAAGTACCTCGTCATCGGAGCCGGCGTGCACGGCCTCTCGACCGCATGGCACCTCGCGAAGGAGCAGCGTGCGCGGGGCGAGGAGCCGGACGTCCTCATCGTCGACAAGACCGGCATCGGCGCCGGCGCCTCCGGCATCGCCTGCGGCGTCGTCCGTAACAACTACTTCCAGCCCGCGATGTCGGAGCTGATGGCCGCGAACGTCGAGGTGTGGGAGCAGGATCCCGCCGGGTTCAGCTACCACCCGGTCGGCTACGTCGCCCTCGGCTCCGGCGGCCAGGTGGACGATCTCACCGCCGTCCACGAGCGCCAGCAGCGGATCGGCTACCCGTCCGAGCTGATCGTCGGCGCGGACGCGGTCCGCAGCCACATGAAGGAGATGTTCCCCGACTGGCGCGCGCAGGGCGTCGAGGTCTGCCTGCACGAGGAGAAGGGCGGCTACGCCAACAACATGGCCTCGATGCGGGGCCTGGCGAAGAAGGCCCAGGAGGCCGGGGCGCGGCTCGTCACCGGCGTGAAGGTGACCGGGTTCGACATGGACGACTCCGGCGCCGTCCAGACGGTGCACACCGACCAGGGCGACATCGCCGTCGAGCAGGTCGTGGTCGGCGTCGGCCCGTGGATCGCCTCGCTGTGGGAGATGCTCGGCCTGTCCGACCGCGTCGACGTGCGCACGCCCGAGGGCGACGTCCACAAGGATCAGGAGATGTGGACGTACTGGTACCTCCAGGAGGGCGAGATCTCGGTCGACCCGAAGCTGCTCTCGCTCCCCGACGGCTCGATGCCGCCCGTGCTCCACGTCGACTCCGACGCGCCCCTCTACGACGACGAGGGCACGCTGATCACCGATGAGCTGTGGGGCAACTACTTCAAGCAGGACCTGCACGGTGTCCAGGGCGGCGCCGCGCCGATCGTGGTCGGGCACGAGTTCGAGGTCGACCCGTACCCGACTGCGAGCGTCGAGTCGAGCTTCGCCGACATGTGGTGCGCCTCGCTCTCCCACTGCATGGAGCGGTTCGAGGGCAAGCGCGGCACGTACAGGAACGTGCGCTCGGGCGGCGTCGGCTGCTTCACCGCCGACAGCTTCCCGATCTTCGACTACATGCGCCCGAACGTGTACGTGATCGCCGACTCGAACCACGGCTACAAGATGATCGGCGTCGGCCGCGAGGTCGCTCAGGTGATGACCGGCGGCCACTCGAGCGTCCTCTACCCGTTCCGGTTCGAGCGCTTCGCGACCGGTGACCTGCACCCCGTGTCGAACAGCCCCTACCCCTGGAGCTAGCCGTTACGGAGGCGAAACCCCTGATCGGAGTCTCGGCCGGCTTCCACGGCTACGGCGACTACGCCGGCGTCGGGTACCAGCGCTCGCTGGTGATGGCCGGGGCGGTGCCGATGGTGTTCTCCCGCGTCCCGGGCGGGCTGGACGACCAGCTCGACCGGGTCGACGGGGTGATGCTGGCGGCCGGGCACGACATCGATCCCGGCTGCTACGGCCAGGAGCCGCACGCGCTGCTCGGGACCATCGACGCCGCCCGCGACCGGTTCGAGATCGAGCTGGTGGAGCGGGCGGTCGACCGCGGCCTGCCGATCATCGGCGCCTGCCGGGGCATGCAGATGCTGAACGTCGCCCTCGGAGGGACGATGGCGCAGGACCTGAGCCTGGTCGACGAGTGGCGGTCGCATCCGTCCGACCCGACCGGCCGCTACTGGCGCCGGTTTCAGGAGGCGACGATGGCCGACCTGCCGGCGCCCGACCATCCCCGCCACCCGATCGCGCCCGTGCCGGGCACCCGCCTCCACGACCTGCTCGGCGACGAGGCTTTCGTCGACAGCTTCCACCACCAGGCGGTGGACGAGGTCGGGGCGGGGCTGGTCGTCTCGGCCCGCGCGCCCGACGGCGTGATCGAGGCGATCGAGATGCCGGGGCGGTTCGTGCTCGCGATGCAGTGCGAGCTGCACGAGGAGTGGCGGGTCGAGCCGCGCCTCCAGCTGGTGGTCGAGGCGTTCGTGGCCGCGGCCGGCGCGCGCGTGGCGGTCTAGATCAGGCGAGCGCCAGGACGATCACGCCGGCGCACACGAGCACGGCCCCGATTGCGCGCTCGCGGGTGACGCGCTCGTGCAGGTAGAGGGCGGCGAGGCCGGTCGCCATGACGACGCTCGTCTCGCGCACCGCCGCCACCGGCGCCGCCGGCGCGAGCCGCAGGGCGGCCAGGACGAGCGCGTACGCCCCGAACATCGCGAGGCCCGCCGCCGCTGACCAGCGCGAGAACCCTCGCCGGATCACGCCCGGGCCGCGGAAGGCCGAGAGCGCCGTCGCGTACAGGATGCCCTGGGTCGCGAGCACGACCTCGAAGTACGGGATGGTGGCGGCGTGCCGGAGCCCGCTCTTGTCGACGACCGTGTAGCAGGCGATCGTCGCGGCGATGCAGACGGCCATCGCCGTCGCCGCCGCGTCGCCGCCGCGGCCAACGCCGCGGACGAGGAGGACGCCGACCGCCACCCCGACGACACCGGCCGCCTCGGCCGCGGTGGGCTCGGCCGACGTCACGACCGCCGCCCCCACGAGGACGAGGACCGGCGCCAGGCCGCGCGCGATCGGGTACACGAGCGACATCTCCGAGCGCCGGTAGGCCGCGGTGAGGAGCGCGAAGTAGGCGAGCTCCGCCGCCGCCGACGCGGCCATGTAGGGGATCGCCGAGGCTCGCACGTCCCACGTCAGGGCCGCGACCGGCGCGAACACCGCGACGGCGAAGAGGACGGCGGCGGCCCCCGCGCCCTCGGGATCGCCGGCGCGGGCGATGAGCACGTTCCAGCCTGCGTGCAGCGCGGCGGCGGCGAGGGTCAGCGCGAGGGCGGCGGCGGGCACCCGGCGGGGCTACCGGACGAGCGTCAGGATCGCGTCGACGTGCCGGGCGACGGCCGCGCGGGTCATCGGCCCGGCCGGCAGCTCGACGGCGAACGACGAGCCGCGGGAGAAGTGGTGGTTCTGCCACCGCGAGGCCGTTCCGCCCGGGCTCGGGTTGAGGTACAGGCGCAGGCCCACCATGTGGGCGTAGCGGCGGGCGGCTGTGGTGCTGCGCCCCGAGGCCCAGACGAGCCGCAAGTGCTGGTGGTACCAGACCGAGAGCGTCGGCCGTACCCGTTCGATCAGGCGTCGCGCGGCGCGCGTCTCCGGCTCCGAGAACGGGCGGGGGCCGGAGTAGTACGTGCTCCAGGGGGCCCCGTGGCGCGTCCATCCGGCGCTGAAGTTGCGGTTCAGGTCGACGCCGTGCCCGTTCTGGCGCGTATCCGCGGCGCGGCCGTCCGGGTTCAGGGTCGGCACGAGCCACATGTCGAACATCCGCGGCGGCCGCATCCGACGCAGCCGCCGGATCACCGCGACGCCGGCACACTCGTTGCCGTGGATGCAGCCGACCACGAGCACCCGCCGCGGCGCCTGCGGCGCGCCCGACTCCGTGGCCATGATGGCCCGGCCCCCGGCGGACGTCCCGATCTGCTGGGTGACGTGCACCGACGGCCCGTACGGGCCGATGCCGATCAGCGGCAGCGCGGCGAGCAGTGCGGGGAGGGCGGGCACGCGCTCATCGTACGCCCTCCGCTCTAGGTGTCCCGCCTACATAGGTTGTGGACGCGGCTGATGGGTGGGTGGCCGCCGAGGCTGCTGTGTGGTCTGCGTGTGTTGTAGTGGTCGAGCCAGTATGGCAGCGCGGCGGCGCGGTGCTCACTTGAGTGGTAGGTCTGGCCGAGTCCCCATTCGCGTTTGAGTGTCTGCTGGTAGCGCTCGACCTTGCCGTTTGTCTGAGGTCGGCGAGCCGGGATCAGCATGTGACGGACGGCGTGATCGGCCAAAAGCTGCGCCAGGCTGCGGTTTTGGGTGTACGTCCAGGCATTGTCGGACATGAGTCGTTTGGCTGTGATGCCGTGCGCGGCGTAGAAGGCCAGGCCACGCTGGATGAAACCGGTCACGGTGGCGGCTTTCTCGTCGGGGTGCAGCTCGCTGTAGGCCAGCCGGGAGTGATCGTCGACGAGCGAGTGCACCCACTCATAGCCGACCCGCCGGTGGACGTCTGCGCTGGTGCGGTGGCGGTCGCCGGTGACTGCGTGACCGGGCCGGTCAAAGCGCGCAAACCGCTTGGTGTCGACGTGCAAGAGATCGCCCGGGCACGGCCACTCGTATCGGCATACCCTGTTCGCGCGGCGGTCGCGGCGGCCGCGACAGACCGTGGCGGTGAAGCACCTTCCACACCGTCTGGTGGGGGTGACCGACCACGCCCGCGATCAGCCGTGGCCCCCACCCAGTCCGCTGGCGTTCGGTGCAGATCCGCTCCTGCTCGACAATCGACAGGCTCCGCGGACTGGTCTTCGGCCGGCTCGACCGGTCGGCCAAGCAGGCGAGCGAGCGTCGCTGGGGCTCGCTCGCCTGCTCCCACCGCTGCCACCACTTCTTCGCCGTCTGCGGCGACACGCCAAAGCTCCTGGCGGCCGCTCGTATCGACGGGCCACGCTCCACCGCGAGCGCAAGCGCCCGACGCCCAGCCAATCCGAGCTTCGCGTTAGCGTGCAACTGCATCCGAGTCCTCCCTCGCTGTAGTCCTGGCAGACCACAGCCTCCAGGGAGGCTCGGATGTACCCCTAGCCGCTCACAACCTCCATAGGCGCGTCACCTAGTCCGCGGGGCGGTACCCGAGCCGGCGCATGCGGTCCGCGCAGATCGCCGTGATCCGCGTCAGGTTCGCACCGAAGAACGACTCCCGGCGGACGGAGCGATCTCCCGGCGGCTGGAACTGGCGGTCGACCTCGCCGCTGACGTCGTGCCGCACATCGAGCCCGACGGAGTGCGCGATCCGCCCGACCGCCGCCGTCTTGTCGGCGCAGAAGTCTTCGTAGCGGACGAGCCGGACGCGATCGGGCTCGCGGAGATGCACGTCCGCGATCAGGTTCCAGCGGCAGGCCAGAGAGTCAATGTAGCCGTGCGCGCGGATGCCGAGCCAGCCGGCCTGGAGGACGCTCCGCTGCACAGTTGTGAGCCGATCCGCGGCCTGCGGTGGAGCGTCGCGCAGGTCCCCCGGCATCCGCATCCAGTTGAGCAGGCTGCGGATGTTGTCGTACGGGTTGCGGATCACCAGGATCACCGGAGCCTCGGGAAACGCGGCCCGCACCTGTTCGGAGAGCACGCTGAGATTGGGCTCCTTGACGATGTCGCGCGAGAAGTCGAGCCTGTTGCGGCGCACGAGCTCCGAGAACGGCAGGCGGCCGAGGCGGCACGGGATGAACGTCGGGCTCGCCGACTGCTCGTTCCGCAGATCGAGCGCGACGGAGCGGCGAGTCGCGGACGCCACCAGGCCCGCGACGGCGGACGTTCCCGACTTCTGGTTCCCGAGCACGATCACCGGGCGCGGGTTCACGCGCGCGAACGGCTCGCGCACCGCGCGGGCGAGCCACACGGGCGCAGCCCGCGCGCGGCGGCGAGGCCCATGCGAGCGAAGCTCAGGCAGCTTCGCCCACACGTCTGCCTGGGTGCCGGAGCACATGGTCACGGCCATCGCCGTTTTCCCAGGTCGCGCGCGGGGCAAACGTCGGACAGCGATGAGCAGGCCCGACCGCAACCTCCGCCAGCCGGACATCTTCCTCGTCGGCGCGCCGAAGTCGGGGACGACGGCGCTCCACGAGTATCTCGCCGCCCACCCCGACATCTACATGGCGCCGACGAAGGACCGGCCGTACTTCGCAACCGACCTCGAGTTCGGACGCTGGCGGCTCTCGGGCGCCGAGTACGAGGCCGATCTCGCCCCGGGGAGGGACGCTCCGATCCTCGGGCGGAGCTGCGTCTGGTACCTCTACTCGCACCGGGCAGCCGACGAGATCCGCGCTGCGGCGCCGTCTGCGAAGGCCGTGATCATGCTGCGCAACCCGGTCGACATGCTGCACGCCCAGCACAGCCAGTTCCTCTACAACGGAAACGAGGACATCACCGACTTCGCCGCCGCGCTCGCGGCCGAGCCGGATCGCCGCCGCGGGCGCCGGATCCCGCGGCGCGCCCACTTCGCGCAGGGGCTGTGGTACGTCGACACGGCCCGGTACGCCGACCAGGTGGAGCGCTACCTGCGCGTCTTCGGTGACGGCGTCCGCGTCATCCTCTACGACGACTTCCGGGCCGACCCCGCCGCGACCGCCGGAGACATCGCGCGCTGGCTGGGCGCGCGCCCCGCGACCATCGAGGGGGGCGTCGTCAATCCCAACAAGCGCGTCCGGAGCCGCCGGCTCCAGACCTTCCTGATCGCGCCGCCGGACCGGCTCGAACGCGCCTACCACGCGGTGATACCGCGGCGCATGCACGGGCGGCTGGGCCGGTGGCTGATCGGCCGCAACGTCCGGCAGCGCCCGCGCGATCCGATTCCGCCCGAGCTCCGCCGGGAGCTCGAGCTGACGTTCGCC
>JBKPMQ010000239.1:0-21394 GCA_046732235.1 Actinomycetota bacterium | reverse complement strand
GTCCTGGCTCAGCGGCAGCATCAAGGCCGACGACGTGTGTGACCTGCGCGACGCCGCGGGCGACCGCCTCGCCGACGTGGTCGCCGAGCATGGCATCGACCTCGACCGCGCGGGCGCGGCGGCGGGCCGGCTCGCCGACGTGCGGGCGTACCTCGAGCTCCACATCGAGCAGGGCCCGGTGCTCGAGAGCGCCGGCCTCGCCGTCGGGGCGGTCCTCGGCACGTTCGGCGTCGAGCGGCACCGGGTCGTGTTCCGGGGACAGGCGGCCCACTCCGGGTCGACGCCGATGCCGAGCCGGCGCGACTCGTTCCTGGCCGCCTCCCGGTTCGCGCTCGCGGCCCGCGAGGGCGCCGTCCGCCACGAGGGCGTCGCCACGGTCGGCGCGGCCGAATGCACGCCCGGCGTCGCCACCGTCATCCCGGGCGTGACGACGGTGCTCCTCGACCAGCGCCACCTCGACGCCGGCGAGCTCGCCGCCATGCTGGCAGAGGCGCGTGCGAGCGCCGACGAGGCTGCGGCCGCCGAGAGGTGCACCGCCGAGTGGGAGCGCATCTGGCAGATCGAGCCAATCCCGTTCGACCCGGACCTGATCGCGGCCGCCCGCAGCGCCTGCCAGGCGGTCGCGGGCACGGACTACGCCCTGCCGTCGGGCCCGCTCCACGACGCCGCCGAGATGGCGCGCCTCGTCCCGACCGTGATGCTCTTCTCCTCCTCCACGAACGGGATCAGCCATGCCAAGGAGGAGGACACGCCGGTCGAGCACCTCGAGCTTGCGATCCGGGCCTACGCGCAGACCGTGGGCCACGCGATCGACCTGGTCTCGGCGGGTTGACCCAGGAAGGGGCGAACGCGATGAGGAAGATCATCCGTGGCGGCACCATCGTCAATGCGTCAGGGTCGTTCGACGCCGACGTGCTCGTCGACGGGGAGACGATCGCCGGCGTCGGGAGCTTCGACGACGCCGACGCCGAGGTGATCGACGCGACCGGGTGCTTCGTGCTGCCGGGGGCGATCGACAACCACACGCACATGTCGATGCCGTTCGGCGGCACCCACAGCTCCGACGACTACAACACCGGCACCCAGGCGGCGGCCGCGGGCGGCACGACGTGCATTGTCGACTTCGCCCTGCAGATGCACCCTAACGGGCTGCGCAGCTCGCTCGAGGAGTGGATGGGCCGCGCCGAGGGCGCCGCGCACGTCGACTACGGCTTTCACATGGCGATCACGAGCGCCGACCGGGAGACGATCGCCGACATGGGCGCGATGCTCGACGAGGGCGTCACGAGCTTCAAGGTGTTCATGGCCTACCCGAACGTGCTGATGGTCCGCGACGACGAGTTCCTCGCGGTGCTCGAGCGCGCGCGGGAGCTGGGGGCGCTCGTGATGGTGCACTGCGAGAACGGCTTCGCCATCCAGCACCTCGTCAACCGGGCGCTCGCGAACGGAGAGACCGACCCCATCCATCACGCGCTCACCCGTCCGGAGACGATGGAGGCCGAGGCGACCGGGCGCGCGATCCGCCTGGCCGAGTTCGCCGGCACGCCGCTCTTCGTCGTCCACGTCTCCTGCCGCGACGCCGCCGAGGAGATCATCAGCGCGCGCAGCCGCGGGGTGGCCGCGTACGGCGAGACCTGCATCCAGTACCTCTTCAACTCGATCGACGACCTGCGCCGCCCGGACTTCGTCGGCGCGCGGTACGTGTGCTCGCCGCCGCTGCGCGACGTCGCGAACCAGCCGTTCCTCTGGGATGCGCTGCGCTTCGACCATCTGCAGAGCATCTCCACCGACCACTGCCCCTTCAGGGACGAGCAGAAGAGGCTCGGCCTTGGCGACTTCTCGAAGATCCCGAACGGGCTCGCCGCCATCCAGCACCGGCTGCCGATGATGTGGGAGCACGGCGTGCGGGCGGGCCGGCTCTCGATGACCCGCGTCGTCGACATCACGTCGACGGCCATCGCGAAGATGTTCGGGCTCTACCCGCAAAAGGGCGTCATCGCCGTCGGCGCCGACGCCGACATCGTCGTCTTCGACCCCGGCCGCCGGCACGTCTTCGGCACCGGCACGTCGTTCATGAACGTCGACTACGACATCTACGAGGGGCAGGAGGTGGCCGGCTCGCCGCGGCTGACGCTCTCGCGCGGGACGGTCGTGTTCGACGACGGGAGGATCGTGACCCGCCCCGGCCACGGCCGGTTCGTGCGGCGGAGCCTGTTCGACCCACTCGCCGTCTAGATGATTGATCGGTAAGTCCCGTGATGTCCAAGGTGCAAGCCCGATGGGCTTGCACCGGTCAGCGGTGACCTGCGATCACGCAAGGGCATGCGCTGGGCTGCGAACCGAGCAGCGCAAGGACTGAAGGGAGGTCATACCTGGTCGTATGGGCGCGACCGAGAAGCAGTCAAGGGCATCGCCCTTGACTGCGGTCATGGGCGATGCGACGGTTCGCAGCCGCAGCGCCACCAACACGACGCCCAACCACGAAGCGTCGGAAGTCCAGGCGCGCGCGGACTTACCGATCAATCATCGAGGGCTGAGCGCCTACACTGGCGGGGATGGCGAGGTGGAGCTGGCTCCCGCGCCTCCGGCGCCCCGCGCCGGCCGTGCCGGAGGATGACCCGCTCGTCTTTGCCGGCTCGGCCAGCCCCAAGCTGGCCGCGGCCATCTGCCGCCACCTCGGCGTGGAGGTCGGCCGCAGCGAGGTGCTGCGCTTCTCCGAGGGCACGCTGTTCGTGCGTGTCCTCCAGAACGTCCGCGGCCGGCGCGTCTACCTGGTGCAGTCCACGGTCTTCCCGACCAACGACCACTTCATGGAGCTGCTCTTCTGGATCGACGCGTTCAAGCGCGCGAGCGCCGAGTCGGTGACCGCGCTCATCCCCTACTTCGCCTACGGAAAGGGCGACAAGAAGGACGAGCCCCGCGTGTCCATCCGCGCCCGCGTGTGCGCCGACGCCATCGAGGGCGCCGGCGCCGACCGGATCGTCACGATCGACCTCCACGCGTCTCAGATGCAGGGGTTCTTCCGGGTGCCGGTGGACGACCTCTACGCCGTCGAGCGGCTGTGCACGGCGCTCCGCGGCCGGCTGCCCGAGCGGCCGGTGGTGGTCTCGCCCGACGCCGGCTTCGCGAAGAAGGCGCGCGCCTACGCCGACCGCCTGGGCGCGCCGCTCGCGATCGCCGACAAGACCCGCACGGGCCACGACGAGCGCACCGAGAAGGTGAGCCTGATCGGCGAGGTCGCGGGACGCGACGCGATCATCGTCGACGACTTCACGGTCTCGGGCGGCACGCTGATCGAGGCGGCCGAGGAGCTGCAGCGCTCAGGCGCACGCTCCGTCATCGCCGCCATCACCCATGCCGTCTTCGCTCCCGGAACGGCCGCGCGGCTCGAGGCAAGCCCCATCGAGCGGCTCTTCGTCACGGACACGATCGAGACCCAGCCCGAGCCGCTCGGCCCACGGGTCGAGGTCGTCTCGGTCGCGCCGCTCTTTGCCGAGGCGATCCGGCGGATCCACCGCCGGGAGAGCATCTCGAGCCTCTTCAACGGCGGGCCCACTTGAGCCCGGGGCGGGGGTATCCACGCGGGGCCGTCCGCGCGAGCTGCGTGTCGCCTCGGCGCGCCATGGGGTAGAAGGCGACCGTGGCGTCCGAAGGATCCTCGCTCCGCGTGCCCCGGCTACGGATCGAGCTGCGACCGCTGGTCACAACCTGGACCGATCGGTTCGCCGCCAACAACCTGCTGACATACGCGAGCGCCATCGCGTTGCAGCTGTTCCTGGCGCTGGCGGCGCTGCTCTTCCTCGCCGTTGCCCTCCTGCACCCGCTTCACGAGACGCCCCTCTGGTCCCGGACGGTCGAGCCTGCACTCGCAGCCCATCTGCCGGTCGAATGGATGGGGGCGATCATCTGGAGCGTGCAGCAGGAGGCCGCGTCGACGAGCCCGGTGCTGATCGCATTCGGAAGCGTGGTCTCGATCTGGGAGGTGTCGGGCGCCGTCCGGGCGGTGATCGGCGCGCTCAACCGGATCTACGGTGTCGAACGAGGAGCGCAGCTTCGCGCGCCGGTTCGGTATCTCGTTCGCGCTGGCAGCGGCCATCACGGCGCTCGTGATCCTTGCGGCCTTCGCGGGCGGCGGCGCCTTCGAGCCGCACATCACGGCGATCGACGTCGGCGAGCGCGTGATCATCCCCGCCGTCATGGTCTACGCGGTGGTCGCGCTGCTCGTACACGTCGCTCCGGCGCGGCATCTCCCCTGGCGCTGGGTCAGCGCGGGCTCAATGCTGATCGTCGTCGCCTGGCTCCTCGTCTCCGCCGTCTACGTGTACTGGCTCGGGGACGTGGCCAACCTGCGCTCGTCGGAAGGGATGCTCGCGCTCGTGCTCTCGACGGTCGGCTACCTGTACGCGAGCGCCATCGCGTTCCTGGTCGGCGCCCAGCTCGACCAGCTCCTGCACGAGGGCGGCATCCCGGCGGCGCTCGGCGCGAAACGCTGACAAGGGCTAGATGATCGATTCCAGGTGGGTCGAGAGCACCTCGCAGCCGCCGGGAACCACGACCACGACCGCCTCGAGGCGTATCGCACGCGCCTCGGCATAGGCGCCAGGCTCGAGGGCGAGCACCATGTTCGGCTCGAGCACGGTGTGGTCGAGGGGCGTGATGCGCGGCAGCTCGTGGAAGTCGAGGCCGATCCCGTGACCGCCGGCCCCCGTGTACGGGTCGCAGCTGCCTCGCGAGGCGCGCTCCCGCATCGCTGCATCGAGATCCGACGCTCGCACGCCCGGCCGCACGAGCTCGATGCCGCACCGGAGTGCGGCTTCCACGGCTGCGAGCGTCCGGCCGTCCTCGGGACCGCCTCCACCCCAGGGGCGCGTGTTACACGAGTCGCCCCAGTACGACTCCACCCGCGGCGCGACGTCCGTGATGACAGATGCGCCCCGGGGCACCTTCCTGTCGAGCGACCGCGAGCGAGTGCTGACCTCGACGAGCGACGAGGAGACATCACCTCGTGCTGCGAGCGACCGCTCGATCGCCGCCCGCACATCCGCCAGGCTCGCGGAGGACTCGATCGCCTCCGCGGCCGCACGTTGCGCGTCGTCACAGACGCGGACGGCGCGACGGATGTGCTCGATCTCCGTGGGCGACTTGACCGCGCGCTGCCGACCGAGCACGGTTTCGACCTCGGCGAACTGCCATCGAGGTCGGTCGTCGGATCCGCCTCCCTCGAGCCCGTGCGCGGCGGCGCTCGGCTCGACGCCGATGACGGCCCCCTCCGGCGCAACCTCGGCCAGGACGCGGTGCAACGCCCGGCCGAGACGCCCGCGCGGCCGCAGGGGTTGGAGGTCCTCGAACGTCTCGAACTCGACCGACGGAAGCCCCGAGTCGTCGGCGATGTCGCTCAGGGTCGGGGCGCCTCCCACGACGATCGCGGTCGCGTCCGAGGCGACGACGAGTCCGGTCGCCGTCGGGCCGCAGAAGGGATCCGGCCCCGGCCCTCGCAGTGGATCGACACCGGTCAGGTATTCGAAATCTCGCGGATCGGTTATCACGGCGGCCGCGATCCGCCGTTCCCGCAGCGCTGATGCGAAGACGTCTCGACGATCGCCGAAAGACGCAAATCGTTCAGTCAATTGTGAACCTTTCGCGACACGCTGTTACTACATGAGATCCATACATCATCCATCCGGCTTCAATGGGTTCCGTGCGACCAGGAGGCGTGCTCGGTATACTCCGGATATGGCAAGAGGTGAACCTTCGAACGGACGGAAGGAACCGATGTTCCCGTCCGTGCAGCGGGACGAGAGCCTCTCCGACAAGGTGGCGAAGCTGATCACGGAGCGCATCCTGGCGGGCGACCTGCGGCCCGGGGAGCGCTTGCCGGCCGAGCGTGACCTGATGGGCCAGTTCGGAGTCTCCCGGACCGTCGTCCGGGAAGCCGTGCGCTCCCTCGCCGCCAAGGGGCTCGTCCGGCCACAGGCGCGCGCCGGGCATGTCGTCAGCGAGCTGTCCCCGGACGCGGTCGCCGAATCGATGACGCTCTATCTGCGGGGGCGCGGCCCGTACGGGCTCGAGAAGCTGATCGAGGTCCGCGCCACCATCGAAACCGAGACGGCCGGCCTGGCGGCGGCGCGGGCGTCGGACGAGGAGCTGGATGCGATCCGGGCCGCGAACGGTGAGCTGTCCCAGGCACGCGACCCTCATGCGGCTGCGCTGGCAGACATCTCGTTCCATCGCGCCATCGCACACGCATCCGGGAACGAGTTCTTCGTCATGATGCTCGACTCCATCCGCGGCGCGCTCGTGCAGGCACAGTCGCCGGGGCTCTCCGACCGGGCCACGCTCGAATACGTGCGGGAAGCGCATGCGGCGATCCTGGACTGCATCGCGCGCCGCGATCCGACCGCTGCGCGCGCCGCCATGCAGGCGCACATCGAGGAATCGGCGCGCCGGCTCCGGCCGCTGCACACCGCCGAGGCCGCCTCCTGACGGCATCGGACGGGGCCATCTCAGCGGCCGAGGAGCTCCGCCACGGCCCCGTCACCGCGCAGGAGCGCCCCCCACGTCGCCAGCGGCCGTCTGAGGCCGACAAGCCCGAGCGCCTTCTCGAACGTCACCGCGACGCTGTCGAAGATCGGCTTCCCGAGCTCCCGCTCCATCTCCTCGACGACGAGCGCCGCGGGGAGGCCCGTGCAGATGACGACGAGGCATTCCGCGTCCGGCGAGTCGGCCTGGCGCAGCAGCTCGCGGATCCTCGGCAGGCTCACGTTCGCCATGTCCTTCCCCGCGGCCATGCCGAGGTTGGCATGCGCCACGGCCTCGAACCCGGCTTCGCGATACGTGGCGACGGTGCGTTCGGTGACGGCGTCGGTATACGGGACCGCGAGCCCGAACCTGGCGACCTCGTGGCGGCGCAGCACCTCGAACTGGGCGAGGGTGGATGTGGACATGAGCACCCCGGTCGCGCGCTCCACCTCGCGGCAGATCGCCTCGTCGGCCTCCGGCCCGTTCCAGCATCCGGACGTGCCGTTCCAGACGATCGCATCCATGTCCCCGTCACATAACGACTGCGCCGCCGCGAGCATCGTCGGCGTCGTGAACTGGTCGACGTCCGCGTCCAGCAGCGAGATGTTCTCGACCGGGATCCGCGTGAAGTGATGCGAGACGTCACGCGCGAGTGCGGCGTTGAGCATCGCCGTCACCGGTTCGAGGACGGTGTTACACGACGGCGTGATGTGACCGATTTTCTTCAGGCTCGTCATCGCCTCGATGCCGTCGTACGGAGGGCGGGAGCCGGCGTGGTGGTCGTGGACCGTCATGACGTCACTCCGTCCGGTTACGCGAGGCTGCTCGCGACGCCCTCTCTCGTCAACGACTGCGGGATCGTCGACGCCCGATCGAGCGCGCCGTAGCCCTGCGGCTCGCCGACGGTCTCGTATACCTCGGCGTAGTGCCTGAGCGCGTCGCGGTCGAGCTCCACGCCGATCCCGGGTGCGGTCGGCACCTCGAGACAGCCGTCGACGAACTTGAACGGCGTCGCCAGCAGGTCATGCTCGAGGATCGTGAAGTGCGTCTGGTGCGCGAGCACGGGGGCGGGGAGCGCACCGAGCACGTGCAGGGTGGCTGCGGTCGTGATGCCGAGGTCGGCGAAGCTGTGCTTGATCAGCGGCACGCGGGCGACCTCGCACATCGCGGCGGCGTCGCGGAAGCGGGCCAGCCCGCCCAGCTGGTGGGGGTCGGTCACGATCGCGTCCGCCGCCCGCGCGGCCAGGAGCTCGGCGACCTGATGGAGCTCCCACGCCGATTGGTTCGCCCCGATCTTCGTCCGGGTCCGCTCGCGCAGCGCGGCGGCCCCTGCGAAGTCGTGCATGTCGATCGGTTGCTCGAGGAACTCCAGGTCGACCTCCTCGAACGCGCGGAGCGCGTCGATGGCCTCGAACGCGGACCACGCTTCGTTGGCGTCGACCCGGATGCCGACGTCGGGACCGACCTCCTCCCGGACCGCCTTGACGAGCGCCACATCCGCCGCGACGTCGAACCCGATCTTCAGGTACATCGTCCGGAACCCGCGCTCGACGCCGTCCGCGGCCTGTCGCCGCGCCGTCTCGGCATCTCGCTCGGGCACGGGGATGTACCAGTAATACGGAACCTGCGAGCGCTCCAACCCGCCCCACAGGCGGTGCAGTGGCGCGCCCGACGCCTTGCCGACGAGATCCCAAAGCGCCATCTCGACCCCGGCGATCGCGATGTTCATCGAGTGGGCGAAGTGGTGGCCGCCCTGCATGCGCGCGCGGCGGAGGATGCGCGAGACGTCGGCGGGGTCTTCGCCGACCACGAGCGGGGTGACGAGCTTCAGCATCTCCAGCACGGTGTCGATGTTCGGATGCCCCGGCGCCTCGCCCAGACCGATCAACCCGTCGTCGGTCTCGACCTCGATGATCGCGTTCGTGAGGCCCCAGCAGCGTCCGAAGAACCACGTCTCCGGCTGGGTGAACGGCACGACGACCACCGTCACGCGGGTGTCGCGGATGATCATGTGGCGGTCCCCTCCTTGTCGTAGTCGGAGCGCGGCGGCTCCAGTGAGGTTCCGATCGAGAGCCCGCCGTCCACGACGAGCTCGGCTCCGGTGATGAAGCTTGCGCCCGCCGAGACGAGGAAGACGATCGCCTCGGCGACGTCTCGGGCCGTTGCCATCCGCCCGAGCGGATGCAGGTCCGCCCAGAAGCGTCGCGTCGCCTCGGGTGAGGGGCGGGTGCGCAGGTAGGGCTCCGTCATGCCGGTGCCTTCGACGATTCCCGGGCAGACGGCATTGACACGGATCCCGTTGCGCGCATAGTCGAGCGCCATCGACCTCGTCAGCGCGGAGACGCCGCCCTTGGAGGCGGTGTACGCGGCCTGGCCGGGCTCGGCATAGAACGCGTTCGTCGAGGAGACGTTCACGATCGCTGCCGGCCGCTGGGCGGCGATCGCCTCGCGCACGAGCGCCCGCGAGCAGAGCCAGACGCCGCGCAGGTTCACGCCGATCGTCCGTTCCCAATCGGCGACGGAGGCAGACGCTGCGTCGTGCGTGTCGACGACGCCGGCGACGTTCACGAGCGCAGTGACGTCGCCCCATGTGCGCGCGCGTTCGAAGAGGGCGTCCACCGACTCGGCGTCGGCCACGTCACACACCGCCGTGTGCGCTCCGTGCCATTCCGGGGCTTCGGCCGCCCGGGCCAATCCGTCGCCGTCACGATCGGTCGCGATCACCCAGGCCCCCTCGGCCAGGCAGAGGTCGACAGTCGCACGGCCAATCCCGCCGGCGGCACCGGTGATCATGATCGACTCTCCGGCCAGCCGGCTCACCTCGCAGCGCTCCCCGCCGCGGCCGGGGGTGTCCGGTCGACGCCGGCGAGGGCGTCCGTCACCAGCTTTTGGGCCCGCTCGGCCGCGGCGACGTCCGCCGGCGACCAGACGCGCGGGCGTCCGAGCGCGTGGAGGGAGACGACTCCCTCGAGCTCCGCCCCGTTCCATACCGGCGCGGCGATGAACGCGGCCATTCCGCCGTAGAGGTCGATCAGCTCGCGGAAGTACGGCTCGGCGAACTCCGGGTCGTCGCCCGCCGCCGCCCTCCGGCAGTCGTTCTGCACGACGAGCGTCCGCTCGCGCGCGATCCGCCGGAAGGTGGGCCCCTGCTGCTGGGGCAGCGTCGTGAAGGAGCGAAGCGACGCGACCCCCGGGCTCACCGCCTCGCAGACGACCGGGAAGGCGTAGTCGCCGGGGACGTCGAGCCGCAACGTGCAGCGCTCGCAGCCGACCTGGGCGTGCAGGTCGCTGACGATCTCCTCGAGCGCGGCCGTCGGCAAGCCGTCCCGCTCTAGCATCCGCCGGCCTCGGAAAGGCGCGCCACCGCGGGTTCACGCGACGACGGACCGCCGCCGGCGGCGGCCACGGCCGCGGCAACGGCCCGCCGCTCCGCTTCCGTGAGCGCGCGCAACGGCGGCCGGACGTCGTCGTTCAGGGCGGCGCCGCGCAGCTGGAGCGCGTGCTTGACGGCTGCGCAGAACGCGTCGACGCCGAGGAGCTCGCCGATCCTGGCGACCAGCCGCGCCGTGTCGGCGTCCGGGCTGCGCAGCTGCCGGTCGACCACCTCGGGGAACACGCACGCGAGCCCGGAGACCGCCCCCGCCGCCCCCCGCGCCACGGCCGGGGCGATGAGCGGCTCCGCCCCGACGAAGACGGGCAGCCCCGTGTCGACATATGCGACCACCTCGTCCAGCGTCCAGCTCGAGGTCTTGATGCCGCAGATGTTCCCGGCGCGGCGGCGGACCTCCGAGACGACGTCGAGCGAGACGGGGTAGCCGCTCCGGGCCGGGAAGGAGTACAGGTACATGGGCAGGTCGCCGGCTGCGTCTGCCGCGGCGACGAGGTGCGCCACGAGGCTTCGGTCGTCGAGCCGGTAGTACGGCGGCGGGATCACGGCGACCGCGTCGGCGCCGATCGAGCGCGCGTGCCGGGCCAGCCCGACCGTCTCCGCGGTCGTCTGTGCGCCGCAGTGCACGATCACCTCGCGGGCGAAGCCTTCACGGAACGCCTCCGCGACCCGCCGGCGCTCGGCAGCGCCGAGCAGGAGGCCCTCGCCGGTGGTGCCGCACACGAAGATGCCGTCGACGACGCTGCGCTCCAACATGGACGCGAGCCCGGCGACGGCGCCCGCATCCACGTCCGCACCTCCGGCGGAGAGCGGCGTGACCGCCGCCGCGTGGAGCTTCAGCGGGGACGACACGGTCATGCCGCCTGTCCCAGCCGAGCGAGCAGGCGCCGGTACGCGACACGGCAGTCCCGGACGCTGCGGAGACGGTGAAACTCGTTTGCGCTGTGGACGCCCTCGTCCTCGCGCGTGAACCCGAAGGTGACGGTGTGAACGCCGAGCTCGGCGTGCAGGAGCGCCTGCACCGGGAGCGACCCGCCTGACAGCGTGGGCCGAGCCTCCCGGCCCGACATCTCCTCGAGGATGGCGGCGGCGGCCCGCGCGATCGGGGCGTCGACCGGGCACCGGTAGGCGGGCGACCCCGCACCGGCCGTGATGACGAGGTCGACCCCCTCCGGCGCGCGGGCTCGCAGGTGGTGGGCGACAAGGTCGCGCACCACGGCCGGGTCCTGGTCCGGCACCAGCCGACACGACAGCTTGGCGTGCGCGCGCGCCGGGATGACCGTCATCGGGCCGGCCCCGGTGTATCCGCCCGCCACGCCGTTGACGTCCAGGGCCGGCCGCATCGTGGTGCGCTCGTACGGCGTCCATTCCGGCTCGCCGACCGCCCCGAACGTGCGCGGCAACGGCGGCTCGATCGCTCCCCGGAGGGCGGCGCGGTCGGGCGGTGGGCGCACGTCGTCGTAGAACCCGGACACGGCCACGCGGCCGTCAGGGTCGTGGAGGCCCGCCACGAGCTCCCCCAGAACGTGGGTCGCGTTCCGCGTCGCGCCGCCGTAGATACCGGAGTGGACGTCGGCGTCGGCGACGTCCACGTCGACCTCGAGGTTGCAGAAGCCGCGCGAGCCGACGCCGATGATCGGGCGGCCAGCCGTCGGCTGGGCCCCGTCCGCCGTCACGGCGAAGTCGCACGCGAGGTCGTCCCGCATCTCGTGCAGGAGCGGCCGGAGGTTCGGCGAGAGCACCTCCTCCTCCCCCTCCATGAGCACCCGCAGGTTGACGGGCAGACCGCCGCTCCGGAGGACGTCACCGACCGCGAGCAGGCTCGCCCACAGCCCGCACTTCATGTCGGCCGCGCCGCGCGCATGGATGCGGCCGTCGGCGACCGTCGGTGCGAACGGGTCGGTCTCCCACGCATCGGCGTCGACCACCGGCTGGACGTCGAAGTGCCCATACAGCAGCACCGTGGGGCGCCCCCGGGCGTGGAGCCAGTCGGCGTACACGCCGGGCGAGCCGTGGGCATCCACCACCCTGACGTGCTCGAGGCCGAAGGCTCGGCAGCGCTCGGCGAGCCAGGCTGCGGCCCGCCCCACGTCGCCGCGGCGCGCCGGGTCCGCCGAGATGCTCGGGATGGCGAGCAGCTCGACGAGGTCCGAGAGCTCCCGCGCCGCGAGCTCGGGCTCGGCGCCGTTGTCGAACCGGAGCGGCGCGTCGGCGGGCACCGCCAGGGAGGCATCGGGTGTTCCGGGCGGCGTCATCAACCCGCGACGAACTGGTAGTCGACGCGATCGCCCCGGACGCTGACGATCGCACAGAGAAGCGTCCCCGTCGTGTACTCCGAACCGGGGTTGATGCACGTCGTGCGCCCGAGCCGTTGCGCGGCGCGTGACTCGTGGACGTGACCGTGGAGGCTGAGCAGGGGCTGGTACTCCTCGAGGACGGCGCGGACGGCCGTCGATCCGACGGAGGCGAGCTTCGGCTGCCCCCCTTCCATCTGCACGCGGAACTCCGCGTCGATCTCGGGCGCCTTGTCGAGCTCGGTGCCGTACGGCGGGGGATGCAGCACGGCGATCATGCGGGCGGGATCCGCGACCGAGCGGGCCATCTCGTCGACGTAGCGGTGCAGCTCGTCCTCCGAGAGCTCCCGCGGCGACTGCCAGGGCGTGATGTTCGAGTAGCCCGTCGTGATCATCTCGTGCTCATCGTCGAGCGCCACGCAGCGGCCCTCGACGTACTCCACGACGTCCGAGCCCCGCAGCGCATCGTCGACCTCGGTGTAGTCGTCGTTTCCGGGCGTGATGAAGCAGCGAACGCCCGTCCCGCGGAGCCGCTCCTCGGCCAGCTCGACCCACCGCGCGATGCCGTCCAGAACAGCCGCCCGAAATGCGTCCTCGCGCCGCTCCTCGTCCATGAGCGCCTTGAGCTCGTCGTACTCGCCGACCACGGGGTACTGACCGTTGTCGCGGATCAGTCGCTCCAGATCGGCGCGCTCCGATTCGGTCAGCTTCGCGTAGGCCCGGTCGTTGTAGTCACACCGGTAGCCCTCCCGGTCGCGGATGACCGGCACGAGCACCTTCCCGGTGATGTCGCCGCCGAGGATCAGATGATCGGCGTTGTAGAACTTGCCCGCGTTCAGGAACTTTCGAAAGCAGCGCTCGGACCCGTGGATGTCGGTCGCGAAGAAGATCCGCATCCTCGCGCCGTCGTTTCGCCTTCCCAGCCGCACGAGGCGCTTACTCCGGCGGGATCGAGCGGTAGGACAGCGACAGGTCGAGCCCCTGTGAGCGGCGGACGAGGCGCGCGCCGAACCACCAGACGATCGCGAGCACGAAGACGCCCACCGAGGACAACGCCATGCCGTGGTAGTACACGATCCCGAGCGACTCGTGGAAGTAGAACCCGAGGAAGACCCCGAACGCTCCCACCAGCGCGCACCCGGCGCCTGCGAGCGGGAGCACCTCCACGCCGAGCACGCGCCACTGCGCCGGCGAGCCCTCGTAGATGTCCGGCCGCCGCCACTTCACGATGGCCGCCGAGACGCCCACGAGCACGATCGAGAAAAGCGAGAACACCGTGTTCACGCCGATCACGGCGAAGAACCGGCTGCTGTACGACAGGAAGGCGGCGATCGGCACGCACACGAGGAATGTCAGCACGATCGCGACGATGGGCGTGTGGGTGCGGTCGTTGACCTCGCTGATGCGCCGGGGCAGCAGGCCGTCGAACGACCAGGTGAGGAACGCGCGCTGCGGCATCGACAGGTTGATGAACGATGCCGGCACGAACCAGCCGACGAAGCAGAGCCCGATGATCACGACGAGGAAGTGCGAGCTGGCGACGAGCGCGGAGAAGTAGACGTAGCTGGCAACGCCGATGGCACCGCTCCCCGGCCCGGTGTAGTTCCCCGCCAGGGCCGCGACGAAGAAGTTGTAGCCGATGGTGTGGAGGAAGAGGTAGAGGATGGCGAGCAGGCCGATGAGGCAGGTGACGCCGGCCCCGTTCATCGAGATCAGCTGCCGCTTGCGCTGCCCCGCGCCCTTGAACTCCGCCGACATGTAGGTGCCCCAGAAGGCGTAGATGAGGACGGCCATGCCGTAGAAGCACGCGCCGATCGTCGACTTCGTCGAGTATCCGTGGTCGGGGCTCAGCCCCGCCTGGGCGCCTGCTGCGACGGTCTTCTGGTAGGCGCCGGCGCCGCCCGAGTGGTTGACCGTCGAGATGAAGTCGGCGTTGCTCTTGAGGATGGTGACGATGACGCTGATCACGAGGCCGGCCGTGGCGATGAGGATCAGGGCGGTCATCAGGCGGACGGCGTAGCGTGTCCCGAACGCGCAGATGGCGCTGAGCGCGGCCAGGATCAGCAGGCAGACGACGAAGTTCACGTTGTGGTGGGTGGTGGAGAAGTACGTGCCCCAGTCCGTGACGGTCGACGATCCGGTCACCGACCCGATCACGGTGAACGCCGGCGAGAGGGCGAGCGTGCCGGCGCTCCAGGACAGGATGACGGCCCCCGTGCATGCGGAGATCGCCTGCGCCAGGTTGCCCCCGAGGGCGAGCCACGGAGGCAGGATGCGCGTGTTGATCGTGTAGTCCCCGCCGACGCGCGGCATCGCCGCGGTCATGAGCGCGAACGCCGTCCACACGAACACGCACATGAGCGCGGTCACCACGAGCGCGACGTACGGGTTTGCGCGCGGGAACAGGATCAGCGAGAACGCGAAGGAGATCAGGCCCAGCCCGAGCGGGTTCGTCGACGTCGCGTTGTAGATGAACATCTGGAACAGCGACACCTGCTTGACGAGCCCGGTCGCATTGCGGGAGAAGATCGGCAGTCGGCCCTCGACGGGAACCGGTTGTCCTCCTGCGAGCTGATCGGTCATGAGGCCCTCCTAAGCCGTTCTCGACGGGGTTTGCCTGCCTCGGATCGGCGCGCCGGCGTGATCGCCTCGGGCTTTCCGCATGCTCCGTGGAACGTCTGGTCGCACCGTCGTACCAAGCTACCCGAAGGCCCACCGGGAAGTCAAGCGGGCGGACCGTGCTCGCGCCGGGCTACGATCGCCGGCGCCGCGTCCCCGCGGGGCTGCGCCCTCAGTCCACGTCGCGGCGCAGGCTGCGGCCGAGGGCCCGCCCGAGATCGACGATGTCCTCGCCGGTGCCGTCGAGGCTGCGACGCACGCGTTGGAGCGACCGCCCGAGGGCGATGAGCGCCGGCGAGGCGGTATGGAAGGTGTCGCGAAGATCGTCGAGCGCGTCGTGCACGCGGTAGGCGTCGTCGCGGAGCCGGCGCAGTGCCTGCACCGCGCCTCGTCGCCGACGTCTCCCCAAGACCAGGATGCCGATGCGACTTCCGCGACGGCTCACGCCGATCAGCGCAGCTCGGCCAGCGGCACCAGGCGACCGCCGCCGAGACGGTTCCAGCGCACCGCGGCGACGAGCATGTCGCCGACGGCGAACTCGACGAGGTAGCGCCAGCCGAAGGCGAGCCGGTGCAGATCCGCCGACGCCGGGTTGCCGTTCCGGAACGGGTGCGCCCACTCGAGGTCGACGACCCGCGCGAGCCCGTCGCGCAGCAGCTCCGGCGTGCTCGGGTCGACGCCGTGGCGGTCCAGCCACTCGCCCGCGTGCTCGAGCGCCGTGCCGGCCAGCAGCCCCGCGTTCCCGCGGCGGCAGACGACCGGAATCGAGAGGTAATGGGCCTCGCGGTGCACGAAGCGCGGCCGGCCGAGGCGGTAGGCGATCGTCTCCGTGCCGCCGGGGGCCGTCAGATCGATCGGGAAGTCTGCATCGTGCTTCATCCGGCCCTCTCGCGTCGACGGGTGGCCGCGCAAGATACCGGTTTCCGTCACGGTCCGTCGGATCCGCCGGCTCGATCCGCGTCCACGACACCCGGCAGCGGCCGCGACTCGGGGAAAGACCCGGCCAGCGCATCGACCCCGCGCTGCGCGTGGGCGAGCGCGGCCAGCTCATGCCGGCGGGCGCGGTTCTCGGACTCGTCGATCTTCAAGTGCTCGTGGAGGTCGCGCTTGAGGGCCTCGTCGGCCTCGCCGTCGCGGTTGAACGACCACATGAGCATCGGAGGCCCGAGCGGCAACCGGTCGCCGGGCTCCCCATCGTGCCGACCGGCGTGCCAGGTGTGCCACGTCTTGCCGTAGCTGTTCATGAGCTCCTTCAGAAACGCCCGCTCGGCGACTTCGGGCAGTCCCGGCGCGACCAGCTGGCCGGACAGGATCTCGTAGTTGTGCGGATGCCAGTTCGGCTTCTCGTCGTCCGGAAGGGTCGCGAACAGCCGTTCCGAGATGATGTACTCGATCCCGATCAGGTTGGCGTCGCGCGTGTTGCCGTCGAACAGCACGCACTGGAGCAGGTCCTGGTTCACCTGCCGGCAGTAGTGGTGCGCCTCCATCTGCATGGCCGGGTCGTCGCGGGCGCAGTGGAGCCCGACCACGTAGATGTCGAAGTCACCGAGCGGGGCGGCGTCCTGGAGGATCGAGGCGCCCGCCTCGAGCATGGCCCGCCACGCGGAGCGACCGCTTCCCGCCGGCTGCACAGGACTTTCCCGGCGGGCCACGGTGGGTTTCCAGGGCATCGCTAGAGAACCGGCGTCCCGCCGGTTACCGCGACGCGGGCGCCGATGACGTAGCTCGCCTCGTCCGATGCCAGCATGACGAACACCGGGGCGACCTCCGCGGGCTGGCCGGGACGGCCGACCGGCGTCCCCTCGCCGAAGCCCTCGACCTGGTCGGGCGGCATCGTCGATGGGATGAGGGGCGTCCAGATCGGGCCCGGCGCGACGCTGTTCACGCGGATCCCACGCGACGCGAGGAGGGTCCCGAGGGACGCGCTGAAGTTGGCGATCCCCGCCTTGGTCATCGCATACGGGATTAGGGTCGGCTTCGGCTGGTCGGAGTTGACCGACGACGTGTTGATGATCGCGCCGCCGGGGCCCATGTGCGGCAGCGCCAGCTTGCACAGCCGGAACATCGCGGTCAGATTCGTGTCGAGGTGGCGCTGCCACTCCTCGTCACTCACGTCCTCCAGCCGCTCGTACGTGCGCTGGTAGGCGGCGTTGTTCACGAGCACGTCGATCCGGCCGAGCTCGTCCACGGCGGCGTCGATCACGCCCTGGCACGCCGCTGCGTCAGCCAGGTCGCCGGGAACGAGCACCGCCGTGCGGCCCGCCTCGTGGACCCAGCGGGCGGTCTCCTTCGCGTCGTCGTGCTCGTCGAGGTAGCTGATGACGACGTCGGCGCCCTCGCGGGCGAAGGCGATCGCCACCGCGCGCCCGATGCCGCTGTCGGCACCGGTGATGACGGTCTTCTTGCCCTCCAGCCGCCCGCGTCCGACGTAACTTCGCTCGCCGTGGTCGGCGGCCGGCTCCATCGCTCCCTCGGAGCCGGGCGGTTGCTGATTCTGCGCGGGGATCTGGGACACGGCGTGCTCCTCTCGTGGCCGGAGGCGGCGCCGCGGCCGCGCAGGCCGCGGCGCCGCCGTTCGCGGCTCGTCAGCTCGTGGGTGCGCGCTCCGAGACGGACTCGCGCAACTCTTCGGCGTGCTCGCGACCGGATTCCCGGGCCGCGCCGGCCGCGCTCTCGGCCACGTCCTGGGCCAGGTCCTTCCCGTGCTGGATTGCCTCGTCCGACACCTCACGGGCCTGCTCCTTGATCTGGTCCGAGACGGGGCCGAGGCGCTCGTTCTCCACCCGGGTCGACGGCAGCAGCATCCCGACCACGAGGCCGGCCGCCATCGCCCCGACAGCGAGCCCGATGGGGTTCTCCTGAGCGATTCCGGCACCCTTGCGCGCGGCGCCGCCGGCCTCCGGCAGCCTCTCCCTGGCGCCCGAGATCCGGTCGCTCATGGCGTCCTTTTTCGCCGCCACCGAACTCTTGACGCGCCCGGGCACGTCGGCCTTGCCGGCGAGCGCTCCGACGGTCTCCCCCATGCGCTCGCGGGTCTCGTCTATCTGTTGCTGGATGTGACGCGGGTCTTCGCCCATTGCACGTCCTCCTTCACCGATTCGACTGTTCGCTCGGGCGTCGGCGGCCCGACCTCAGAGATCTCCGTCTTCCCGCGCATGCCCAGCAAGGCTGCGGCGGCGGCGTACACCGCCGTCACGATCAGCGCCGCAAGCCAAGCCGGCATGGCGAGGTCGAGGAGCAGGATGAGGGTCGCCATCGACCCGCCCACCGCGGCGAGCGCGAAGACCGCCGCGCCGGAGAGCATCCCCGCGCCGCGCCCCGCCTTCCTGCCCTTCTCCATCATCTCCGCACGGGCCAGTGCGATCTCCTGCCGCACCAGCTCGCTGACCTCGCGCGACAGGTCCTTCACCAGCTCGGCGGTCGACTCGGAGCTCTTGTCGTGTTCCGTCCGGCTCATCGCGTCACCGGCGCAAGCTGGGGCGTCGAGGCCTCGAAGCCGCTCATGGGCTCGCCGGCCCGCGTGCGGTAGTAGCGGTCGGTGCTGGACGCCTTCAGGACGCGGGCGGCGGCGATGCCCACGAGCAGCCCCGCACCCGCGATCAGCCACGGCTGTCGCCGCGCCACGTCCTCCACGCGGCCGAGCAGCTCGTCTGCGTCGGCGTCGGTCAGGTAGCTCCCGACCCGGTCGAGGCGGTCTGCGCCCTGGTCGGCGAACGACGCCATCCGGGCCTTCTGCGGGTCGCCCTCCTGGCGCATCTGCCAGGCGGTTTGCCGCAGCGTCTCCGCGACGGATGCGGCCTGGCGGCCCGCCATGGTGGAGCGTTCGTCGACCTGCCGCCGAAGGGCGCCGCGCCCCTTCTGGGCCGCCTCGCCGACCTGCGCCTCAGCTGTCTGCTTGACGGTGCGGGCCTCGTCTCGTGCCTGTCCGATGTTCGTGTCCATGCGAATCCTCCGTTGCGTTGTCCGGACATCGGCAGCCGAAGGCGGCTCGCGGGCCACGCGGCCATCGTCGTGGTCTCGCGACTTCGCACGCAGACGCCATCCCGCTCGTCGACGGCACCTCGTGGTTCCTCCGCTGCGGTGGCCGGCGACCTCCGGCGGAGCCACCTACCCGCCGGCCAGTGCGCACCGTCTACCCGCCGCTTCCCGGGGCGAAACGCGGGAGGTACGATGGCGCCGGCAACGGAGGTCGGAAATGCACGCATGGGGTCTCGGGACCGCCGGCTGGATGCCGACCCGCCACCGGCAGACCATGTGCGTCCTCGTCCGGGAAGCGGATCGCGCACTCGTGCTCGACGCCGGGACGGGCGCCTCGACGCTCGTCAGCAAGCCGGATCTGCTGGAGGGCGTCACCCGCCTCGACGTCGTGCTGACGCACTTCCACCTCGACCACATCTGCGGCCTGCTCTACCTGCCGGCGGCCGACCTCCCCATGAGGGTCTACGCGCCCGGCAGCTGGCTCTACGACACGCCGAGCGCACGGTTGCTCGACCCGATCCTCCGGGCGCCCGTGTCGCCCTTCGGGCCGGCGGCGCCATTCGAGATCCGGGAGCTCGAGCCCGGCATGGACGAGGTCGGCGGGTTCCCGATCTCGCTGCGCGCGCAGCTGCGCCACTGGGCGCCCACGGCCGGTGTGCGGATCGGGGACTCCCTGGCGCTCTTGACCGACACGGCGTTCGACGGCGGCAGCGGGGAGTTCGTCGCCGGCGTGCATCACCTGCTCCACGAAGCCTGGTCGACGTCGGAGGAGCCGTCGTCGACCGAAGGGGACGCGACGGCGGCCGAGGCAGGGCAGGTCGCCGCGGCGGGGAACGTCGCCCGGCTGACGCTCGTGCACCTCCACCCGCGAGCTGATGTGGCGGCACTCGAGCGGGATGCGCGATCGGTTTTCCGGGCCGCCGAGATCGGGGTCGACGGCCGCGAGCTCGCCCTGAACTGATGGGCATGCGAGGATGTCCCGACCGTGGCCGACTCCCTCGTCATCCTCTACCAGGCCGAGTGGTGCCCGTTCTCCTCGGCGGTTCGCGAGCTCCTGACCGAGCTCGGGATCGACGTCGTCCTGCGCCAGGTGGAGCCGTTCCCGGAGCAGCGCGTGCAGTTGCGCGAGGTGGCCGGCACCGACGAGATTCCCGTCCTTCTGACCGAGGACGGGCGGGTCTTCCGCGGCACCCGTGAGATCTTCGCCCACCTGGCGACGCGGGACGCGTGGCAGTTCGCCGCCGCGCATCGACGACGCTATGCCGAGCATCGAGACGCGCGTGAGTCGGGGGCCACCGAGCGGCTGCTCGGGCACTTCCGGCTCCCGTAGGCGCCGGCCGCCAAACTCCTCGGCCGCCGCGACGGTACTACCGGTCATGCGCCCGCGCCTCGGGGTCGTCGGCTGCTTCCTCGTCCTCGCCCTCGCGGGCTGCGGCTCGTCGCGGACGCCCAGCCCGGCGCCCGGCGGCTCGACATACACCGTCGTCCAGATGAACCTGTGCCTGTCCGGCCTCGCCGACTGCTACATCAAGGTCGCGTACCCGGCGGCGCTGAACGAGGCGGCGGCGCTGATCCGCGCAGCGCACCCCGACGCGGTCACCCTCAGCGAGGCGTGCCGGGGCGACGTCGCGCGCATCGCCCGGCGAACCGGCTACCACTTCCGCTTCTCGCGGGTGATCTACGACGGCGACCCCTTCGCGTGCGTCGATCCCGGCGGCCGCGGGCTCTTCGGCGACGCGCTGCTCACCAGAGCGGCCATCGTCCGCACCGACAACCACGATTTCCGGACGCAGGCGGGCATCGAGCGGCGCAGGTGGCTGTGCGTGACCACCCGCGTCCGCGTCGACGTGTGCACCGCGCACCTGAACACGCGGGACGCGGTCGAGATGGCCGGGAACGACGCCCAGTGCGCCCAGCTCGCGACCGTCCTTGCGCACCGCACGGCCGCCCGCGCAGTGGTCTTCGGCGGCGACGTCAACCGCCGTCCCAGCTGCGCGCCGGCCGGCTTCTGGACCCGCACCGACGCATCCGCCGGGCAGTCCGCCGGCCTGCAGCAGGTCTACGGGAGCGGCGCCCTGCGGTCGCCCGCGGCGAGGGTGCTGCCGTTCGCCCACAGCGATCACGACGTCCTGCTGGTGCGCGCGCGTCTCGCGCGGTGAGATGCGCAATTTCGTGCCAGCGGGCGCGCGCGGGGCCGTCATACTGGACCCATGAGCGCCGAAGCCACGGTGCGCACGCTGCTCGCGGCGGGCGAGGTCGCCGTCGGCGAGTTCGTGTGCCCGCCCGCCGACGGCCGCTGGCGGCGGGAGAACGACATCGGCGAGGGCTTCCACGTCGTCTTCCCGTGGACGCCGGTGCACATCGCCCGGCGGGCGATGCCGGCGCTCGTCGCCACGCCGAACCACGCCGTGCTCTATCCGCCCCGGCTGCGGTTCCACCGCCGCTACCTGACGAGCGAGGGCGACCACTGCCTGTTCGTCGTGCTCGGGCCGGGGATGTGCGAGCAGCTCGGCCTGCACGCCGACCCGCCGCGCGACCCGGCGCTGGCGCCGACCGTGTGGCTGGCGCAGCGGCTGCTCGCGGCGTACCTCTGCCG
>JBKPMQ010000238.1:0-8566 GCA_046732235.1 Actinomycetota bacterium | reverse complement strand
GGATGGTCACCGTCTCCGACGCCGAGACGCATGCGGCGATGCGGGGCCTCGCCGCGCAGGGCCTCACGATCGGCGACTGCGGCGCCGCCACGCTGGCGGCGCTCGGCGCGCTCGCGATCGAGGCCGAGTGCGAACCGCTGCGGCAGGCGGTGGGCCTGGGGTCGGACACGCGCGTGCTGCTCGTCGCCACCGAGGGGGCGAGCGACCCCGAGGGCTACCGCCGGGTTGTCAGCGGTTCGGGCTGACGCCGCACGCCGCCCAGACGAACGCGGGCATCGAGACGGGGCCGTCGCCGAGCATCTCGCGGCACCGCTCCTCGACCGCCGCCCGGCGCTCCTCGTCCAGCCCGACGAGGTGGCTCCCGGCCGGGCCGACCCCGAGCGTGAACGGCTCCCACCACTCCTCGAACGTCGGATGCTCGACCACCGACTGCTGTGCGACCTCGCGTACGTCCTCGAGGCCGGCCTCGGCGAACAGCGCCTGGAGATGCCCCGCGCGGCCGCCGACGACCGCCGTCTCGCTGCGGGCGGTCGGGTCGACGGCGACCGCCGCCCGCCAGAACGGGCTGATCGGCGCGCGGCCGCCTGCCATGTCCCAGACCGAGGCGGCGACGGCGCCTCCCGGCCGGGTGACCCGCGCCATCTCCCGCAGCCCGGCCAGCGGATCGCGCATGAAGTGGACGACGAGCTGGGCGAGGGCGGCGTCGAACTCGGCGTCGCCGAAGGGCAGCTCCTCGGCGACGCCCTGGCGCACGTCGACGCCCGGAAAGCGCCCGCGGACGTCCTCGACGAAGCGCTCGGACGGGTCGATCGCCACCACCGAGCCCGGTCCCAGCCGGGCCGCCAGCTCGGCGGTGAGCATGCCCGAACCGCATCCCACGTCCAGCGCCCGCTGCCCGGCGGCGACCCCGGCGAGGTCGGCCAGCTGCGGCGACAGGGGCGCCGAGTAGCGCCCCATGAACCGGTCGTACGCGTCTGCGGAGACGTCGAAGGTCATGCGAAGAGTCGCTGCGCGACATGCTATCCGGCTGGGCGCCGTCAAATCCGACCCCGATCGTGAAATACTCGGCGCGCGACCGACCCCGGGAGGAGATCGATGCCGACCGATTCGATGGGCCGTGGCTGGGCCGACGTGCTCGCGGAGATTCCGCTCTTCGCCGGCCTCTCCAAGCGTCACCTGAACAAGATCGCGCGGCTGGCGCAGACCCGACGCTACGCGCGTTACACGGCGATCGTCCGCGCCGGCGACCGCGGCGACAGCTTCTACGTCATCCTCGACGGGACCGCGCTCGTGAAGCTTCCGGGGAAGCGCGGGAAGCGGCTCGGCACCGGCGACTGGTTCGGCGAGATGGCGCTCCTCGACGCGGCTCCCCGGGCGGCGACGGTCGAGGCGCAGACGGACGTCTTCGCGATGCTGCTCGGCCGCTCCGCGTTCCTGAAGACCCTGCAGGAGGAGCCGAAGATCGCGGTGGGGCTCCTGCAGACGATGGCCCAGCGCCTGCGCGCATCGGAGCGCTCCCCCGCCACTGAATAAAAGGGGTCTGACCCCGTTTATTCACCCAGGCGGGTGATGGGCGCACCCGCGCGGCGCACGGACACTGGCATCCGTCCCTTCCGGCATCGTCGCCCCCGGGGCAGCGGGTGCGGCGGCGATCGCGGGAGCGGAGTGACGGCCCGGTCCCCCGTCCAAGCGCGTTCCAACGAGGACGCGGGACCGGTGCCGTATACTCCGCCGACCCGTGCCCCGCCAGCGTCGCCGCGCGCCACCAGGCCGCTGCAGACCGAGGAGTTGCTTGGCAACCACGAAGCCGCCCAGAGGTCCGGGCGAGGGAGATTCCCCCCGGCGTGCGAAGATGGTGATCTACGGAAGTGGACCGCCGCAGAAGCCGCCCCGCCGGGGACGCCGCCGCCACCGCCTACCGCGGTGGGCCCGCTACACGCTCATGGTGCTCGGCCTGCTCGTCGCCGTGATCCTGGCGGCGGGCGGCTACGAGCTCTGGTACCTGAACAACGTCTACAACAAGGTCACCAGGCTCCACGGGACCGACAGGAAGGCGTCGGCCCACCTCGCCCCGCAGATCCCGACGTCGTCCCAGCCGATCACCGCGCTCATGATCGGCTCCGACCACCGTTCGGACGGCGCCACCGGTGAGAACGGCCTCTCCGACACGCTGATGCTGGCCCGGCTCGACCCGAAGCATCACGTGATCTCGCTGCTCTCGATCCCGCGTGACCTGTGGGTGCCGAGCCTGGGCGCGAAGATCAACTCGGCCTACTCGAACGGCGGCGACAACGCCTCGCTTCAGGCCGTCGAAGAGGTCACGGGGCTCAAGCCCAACTATCTGATCAACGTCGACTTCGCCGGGTTCCAGCGGCTCGTCGACACGCTCGGCGGGATCTACGTGAACGTCGACCAGTACTACTACAACCCGCCCGAGCTCTCGCAGTCCACGGGTTTCTCGGCCATCGACATCAAGCCCGGCTACCAGCGCCTGAAGGGGGCGGACGCCCTCGCGTTCTCGCGCTACCGCCACACCGATGACGACTTCCACCGCCAAGCCCGCCAGCAGATGTTCCTACGGGCGTTCCAGGCGCGCGCGTCCGATCGGTTCCACGGGATCTCGGTCACCGACATCCCGTTCATCAACGACCTCCTGGGCGCGATCTCGGACAGCGTCACGATCGTCGGCCCCGGCGGCAAGGCGCCCAGCCCGCGGACGCTGCTCTCGTTCGCCGCCACCGCCTACAAGGCCCGCGGGCACGTGGTCAGCATCCACCTCGGCTGGACGCCGTACGCCGCCCCCGACGGCGAGGCCGCACTGCAGGTGACGAACCTGCCCGCGGCGATCTCGCAGTGGCGGCACCCGTGGCGGCTCGAGAACGCGGCGTCGTCGGTCCCGGCCGGGCGCAAGACGCACACGGCACCGGCGTGGAAGCCGGCCGTCGACCCGGCCGGCGTCCACATCGCGGTGCTGAACGGGAACGGCGTGAAGGGCGCGGCCGGAAAGACGGTGCACGGCCTGACCGCGTGGGGCTACCGGTCCCACCCCGGGAACGCCCCGGAGCAGAACTATCCCGACACGTGGGCGTACTATCGGCCGGGCGCCCAGGCGATCGCGAGCGACCTGGCGCACATCCTCGGCGACGGCGCGACGGCGGCCGCGATGCCCGCGGCGATCGAAAATGCGATCGAGCCGCGCGCGCAGGTGGCGGTCGTGATCGGCAAGGGGTTCGTCGGCAAGCTGGCGGTGACCGCACCGAAGAAGACGCCCGCGAAGCCCGTCGGCCCGCCCTCCACGATCACGCCGACGACGGAGTACCGGGCCGACTTCCTCCACGCGCAGCGCGTGCTGCACTTCCCCATCATGTACCCGACCGTCGCCCAGGCGGACTCGACCCTGTGCCCCTGGGTGCCGAAGCCGGCCGGCCCGGGCCTGCTGAGCTGCCAGGGCACGTCCACCTCCCCCACCCGCATCTACGGCATCGGCGCCGCCGGGAAGGGCTGGAACTCGACGTACGCCGTCTTCCACATGTCCGCGCCGAGCGGGGACGCGTACTGGGGCATCGAGGAGACGCGGTACACCGACGCGCCGCTCCTCCAGAACCCGAACCTCACCCGCACCCTCGACGGGCGCAGGTACCTGTTCTTCTTCAACGGCAGCCACATCCAGACGATCGCGTTCGTCCAGAACGGCATCGCCTACTGGGTGCAGAACACCCTGCTCGACGATCTGACCGACCCGGAGATGATCGCGATCGCCCGGTCGCTCAAGCCGGTCGGCTGAGGAAACCGGCATCGGGGATCGTGGCGGCGCTGGAGCGAGGGAGGCCCGCTCACTGTTCGTAGCGCACGACGGCAACCGTCTCGTGGATGCCCTCCTCCCAGGTCCTGTGATGCGGCCCGCCCTCGACCATGAGCGCGTGCTGCACCTCCAGCCGGTCGACGTCGCCGGCGTACGCCCGGGCGCCGCCGCGGGACGTAAACTCGACGACGCCGATGAACTCGTTCGGGTCGTCGATCGACCGCGCGATCCAGTGGCCGATGGCACCGTGCTTCACCCGCACGGGCTCATGCTCGTCGAAGGCCGCCTTCCAGGTCTCGAAGTCGCCGCCGCGGAAGCGGATGACGAACTGGATGGTCCCCTCTTCTGCCATGCTCACCCCTGTCGGTCGTGGCTCAGGATGCCGGCGACCTGGAACCAGGCCGGCTCGGGCTCGGGATTCTCCTCGACCCGCATGCCCAGCCGCCGCATCACGCCGATCGACGCGACGTTCTCGCGCTCGGTCGTGGCGACGACCCGGGCGAGGCCGAGCTCGGCGAACGCGTGGTCGACGAGCGCGGCGGCCGCCTCGGCGGCGATCCCGCGGCGGCGGTATGCGGGCGCGACGGCCCAGTACAGGCCGACCTCAGGGACGAACCGCCGCCCCGGTTCCGGCCACGAGGGCAGCAGGCCGAACGGCGCGAGCGACGGGACGAGCCCGACCAGCCCGACGAGGCGGCCCGAGTCGTTCAGCACGACGGCGCGCTCGCCGTACGGCGGTTGGCGCAGCTCGGCGAGCTGCTCGTAGGAGAGCTCGGTCCACCGCAGCCACCGCTCCCGGCCGCCGCCGGTCACCTCCTCGACGGCGCCGAGATCGCCGGCTTCGAGCTCGCGGATCGTGAGCCGTGGTGTCCGTAGCGGCGGGATCCGCACGGCGCGCACGTTACCGCCTGGGTACACTCGCCGCCGATGCGCGCAGGCCGGGTGATCACGGTGGTCGGCTGCCATGCCGGCGGCGAGATCGGCAACGTCGTCACCGGCGGCGTGCTCCCGCCGCCCGGCGAGACCGTGTTCGAGCAGATGCAGGCCTTGCGCCGGGACGGCGACGGGCTGCGGAAGCTGCTCCTGCGCGAGCCGCGCGGCAGCGTCGCCTGCCACGCGAACCTGGTCGTGCCGGCCACGCGGCCCGACTGCGACGCGGGCTTCATCATCATGGAGCCGACCGAGTATCCGCCGATGTCCGGCTCGAACACGATCTGCACCGCGACGGTGCTGCTCGAGACGGGCATGGTGACGATGACCGAGCCGGAGACCACGCTGCGCCTCGAGGCTCCGGGCGGCGTCGTGGAGGTGCGGGCACGCTGCCGCGACGGCCGCTGTGAGAGCGTCGAGGTGACGAACGTGCCGGCCTTCGCCGACCGCCTGGACGCCCCGCTCGAGGTCGAGGGCATCGGGACGCTCACGGTCGACGTCAGCTACGGCGGAATGTGGTACGCGATCGCCGACGCCGCCGCGCTCGGGTTCGCGATCGAGCCGGACGAGGCCCGCGACCTGTCGCTGGCCGGCGAGCGCATCCGCGCCGCTGCCCGCGAGCAGCTCCCGTGCTCCCATCCGGAGAACCCCGGCATCGCCGGCGTCAGCATCGTCCAGATCGCGGGGCCGTGGCAGGGCGTCGGGGCCGTGAGCCGCAACGCGGTCGTCGTCGCGCCCGGCCGGCTCGACCGCTCGGCCACGGGCACCGGGCTCTCCGCGCGGATGGCGGCGCTCCACGCCCGCGGGCTGATGCGCCCGGGCGACGGCATGACGCACGCCTCGGCGATCGGCTCCACGTTCGACGGGCGTATCGTCTCGGAGGGGCGCGTCGGCGACCGGCCGGCGATCGTCCCGGCGATCCGCGGGAGCGCCTGGATCACCGGCGTCTCGCAGCTCCTGATCGACCCGACCGACCCGTACCCGGAGGGGTACCTGCTCTCGGACACGTGGGGCGTGAGCGGGGTCGACGTGCAGCCGTCCTAACGCCGGCGCGATGGTAGATTCGCCGGGCTCCCGCGATGACGAACCCCTTCCAGACCGAGGGCGCATGGCTGCGCTGTGCGCTGCACGCCCACACCACCCGCTCCGACGGGGTGCTCCAGCCGGAGGCGCTCGTCGACCACTACGAGCGCGCCGGATGGGGCGCGCTCGCCGTCACCGACCACTGGACGATCACCCGTCCGCCGGCGAGGGACGGGATGGTGCTCGTGCCCGGGATCGAGCTCACCTGCCGCACGACGTCGGGCGTGTGGGTGGACGTGCTCGTCTACGGCCTCGACCGTGAGCTCGACGTCGATCCCGAGGACGACAGCACCTACCCCGACCTGCCCGACGCGATGGAGTTCGCCGCCGGGCACGGCGGCGTCGCCTACATCGCCCACCCGTACTGGACGGGCGTGCCGATGGACCTCGTCGTCGGCCTCCCGGCGGTCGTCGGGATCGAGGTCTACAACGCCGGCTGCCAGATCGAGTGCGGCCGCGGCCTCTCGACCGTGCACTGGGACATGCTCCTCGACGCCGGCCATCCCTGCTTCGCGGTCGCCTGCGACGACACCCACTACGCCGGGTTCGACTCCGGCTATGCGTGGACGATGGCCCGCGCCCCCGAGCTGACGGCCGGGGGCGTGCTCGCTGCCCTGCGCAGCGGCGCCTGCTACTCCTCGACGGGGCCGCGGTTCGACACGATCGAGCCTGTCCCCGGCGGCCTGCTCGTGCGCTGCAGCCCCTGCCGGTCGGTCACGCTGCTCACGGGCCCGGAGGACGGCGGCAGGGCGATGGTCGGCCGGCTGGCGTTCCGCCACCGGGCCAGGATCGTCGACCGCGACCCGTCGTCCGACCTGATCACCGCCGTCGAGTTCGCGCCGCCGCCCGGCGCCGCCACCGCCCGCATCGAGCTCGCGGACGGCGACGGCGGGACCGCCTGGTCGAACCCGGTCGCCCTCTAGACGACCGTTCCGCCCGGCGCGTCGCCGGACGCGTCTTCCTCGGCCAGGATCTGGTACAGGCTGCGGCGCGTGCCGCGCAGCACCTCCTGGGCCTTCTCGCGCTGGGCCGGCGTCCCGGCCATGGCCACCTGGCGCACCGCCCCGAGCACCTGGAACACCAGGCTGCGCAGGTCGGCGTGCTCGTCGTGGGCCTCGGCGGCCACCTGCTCCCACGGAGCCGGGGAGGGCAGCGCCGCGGCCGCCTCGCGCCCCGCGTCCGTCAGCTCGTAGACCCGCCGGCCGGTGTCGGACTTCTGCTCGTGGACGAGCTCCTCGTCCTCCAGCTGCTGAAGCGTCGGGTAGACCGAGCCCGGGCTGGGGTTCCAGGTCCCGCCGGTGCGCTCGCCGAGCTCGCGGATGATCTGGTAGCCGTGCATGCTCTCCTCGGCCAGGAGCGCGAGGATGGCAGCGCGGATGTCGCCGCGCCCCGCCCGGCGGCCGCCGCCGCCGAAGAAGGCGTTGCCGCCCTTGCCCCAGCCGCGCCCGAACGGGCCGAACGGGTCGCGGCCGCCGTGCCGGTGCCGGGCGAACATGTGCATCCGATGGCGGTGGCGTCTGCCGTGGCCACCGATCGGGATGGTCTCTGCGTATGTCATCTCGAATCCTCCTGATTCTCGTCGTTTCATGACTATCGCGTCACATCACGATATATCGTAATACTGTCGCTGTCAAATTCGGCGAGCGGACGCGCGGCGGGCTCAGGCCGGAGCCGCCTCGCGCTCGGAGACCGCGACGGCGACGGCCGCGACGATCACGGCGCTCGCGACGACGGCGCCCCCGGTCAGCGACTCGCCGGCGACCGCCCACCCCAGCACCACCGCCACCGCCGGGTTCACGAAGGCGTACGTGGCGACACGGGCCGGGGCGACGACCCGCAGCAGCCACACGTAGGCGGAGAAGGTGAGGACCGTCCCGAAGAGGACGAGGTAGGCGAGCCCGCCGATCGACCGGCCGGAGACGTCGGCGAGCTGGAGCGACGACAGCTCCCCCGATCCGGCGGCGACGACGACCAGGATGACGCCGCCCGCGAGCAGTGGCATGGCGGCGCCCAGCACGGGCGAGCGGGGCACGGGCACGACGTTTGTGGCGACCGTCCCGGCCGCCCACGAGAGCGCGCTCCCGACCAGGAGCAGGGCATCCGTTGCATGCAGGCCGCCGGCCGTGCCCTGGGACACGACGAGGAGCGCCACACCGGCGAACCCGACGACGAACGCCCCCGCCCTTCGCCGCGACGGCGGCCGGCCGTCCGGCAGCGCCCAGCCCAGCAGCGGGACGAACAGCGGAATCGTGGCCAGACACAGCGCCGCGATGCCGGACGGCACCCGCTCCTCGGCGTAGGCGAGGACGCCGTGGCAGCCGACGAAGAGCAGCGCCCCGATCACCAGGGCGCCGCCCCACTCGCGCCGCGTCGGCCAGGCCAGCTCCCCCTCGCGGACGAGTCCGAGCACGAGCAGGATCGCCCCGCCGAACAGGCACCGCCCGGCCATCATCGCGAACGGCGGAATGGTCTCGACGGCGTAGCGGATGGCGAGGAAGGTCGAGCCCCACACGAAGTAGATCGCGGCGAACGCGGCCATCAGCTCCGCCGCAGGCGCGCGCGCCGCGGACGCTGCCGGCGCGGGCGCCGGCTCGGCCGGCGAGCTCACCCGGCGGCGTCCGGCTGCTCTTCGCCGCGGTCGACGATCACGCCGTCGAGCCGGAACGACGTGAGCGCGTTCGCCCACAGGCCGCGCACCCACGGCCGCCGCAGGACCGTGGTGCGCAGGTAGGCCACGGGCACGAGGACAAC